>DATEGM010000135.1:0-2483 GCA_035280085.1 Terriglobales bacterium | reverse complement strand
CGCTCCGAACTCGCGGTGCCGCTGATGGTGCGCGACCAGGTGGTGGGCGTGCTTGACTGCCAAAGCCAGCAGCTTAATTTCTTCGATTCCGACACCATTGACCTGCTCACCCTATTTTCCACTCAGGCTTCCATGGCGCTGCAGAACGCGCACCTTTATTCCCTGGAGCAGCACCGCGCCGCGCAGCTGGAGGCCATTAACGCCATTGCCAAGCAGACCACCGCCGTACTCGACCTTAAGGATCTGCTGGTGAAGGTGTGCTCGCTGGTGCGCCAGTCGTTCCCCGGCGACCACGTTTCCGTGCTGTTGCGCGACGACCAGGAACTGGTGTTGCGCGCCCACGAGGGCGGCCTTGCTCTGCGCGGGTCCGATGCCGAAAGCCTTCTTATCGGGGACGCGATTGCCTGGCGCTGTATGGCCACCGGACGCACCGTTGTGGAAAACGATGTGGCCCGCGTGCCGCAATACCTGCCCATGTTCGAGCAGACCCGCTCCAAGATGTGCATTCCGCTCATTTCTTTCGGCCAGACCCTGGGCGTGCTCGCCTTGGACAGCGCCCAGGCCAACACCTTCCAGCTGACCGATGCGCAACCGCTCGAATCCGTGGCCGATATCTGCGCCACTGCCATCCAGAACGTGCACTACGTGGACCGGGTCCGCCAACTAGCCTACATTGACGGCCTCACCGGAATGTTCAACCGGCGCTACTTCGAAATGAAAATTGCCGAGGAAATGGAGCGTTCCCACCGCTATGGCACCAGCCTGGCGGTGATCATGCTCGACATTGACCACTTCAAGCGCCTGAACGACGAATTCGGCCACCTGCTGGGCGACGAAGTTCTGCGGCAGGTTTCCTCGGTTTTCTCACAACAACTGCGAAAGATTGACGTGGTCTGCCGCTATGGCGGCGAGGAATTTGCCGTGCTTCTGCCCCAAGCCAGCGCCGAGCAGGCCCTGAACGTGGCGGAAAAGCTGCGCCGCGAGGTGGCCGGCTACCGCTTCCCCGGCGTGCCCCGCGCCGTCACCATCAGCGCCGGCGCATCCGCGCACCCCATCCATGGTGCTACCCGCGATGAGGTGGTCAAAGCAGCTGATGCTGCCCTTTATGCCGCCAAGCAAGCGGGACGCAACTGCGTGCGCATAGCTGTGCTGGCTCCTCAGGCCGTTGCCGCCGTCGTCAACTAATCCGGCGTTCATTGAGGCTAGGTTCGAAAACGCCAAGTCCCCCCTAATGAGACCCCATATTCTTCTTCGGCTGTTTGAGGGGGCTGGCAGCGGTGCACCCCAAAACTCTTTCTTTAAATTCTTCGAGTTCCAGTTCAGTCAGCCTGCCCGTCTTTACGACGAGTCGTAGCGACGATATACCAGCCGGAAGGGCGATACAGTTTTTAGCCCAGGGCGTCAGCCCTGGGTCAGCCCCGCCCACTTTCCTTTGAGCGAGCGCGACCCGAGTTCGCGAGGGGAGCGCGAGCCTAACCTGCTTCAGCCCGCAAGCAATCTGGGCTGTGGGATAATCTCTGCCGGTGCCTGTGGCCGATAAATCCGACCTCTATCGCCGCCTGCCCGCGGTGGACGAACTCCTGCGTTTGCCGGACGTTGCCGGCCTGGCTGAGCGTGAAGGCCACGCTGCGGTTGCGGAGGCGGCGCGGTCGGTCCTGGGCCGTGTGCGGGAGGAGATTGCCGCGGGTCGCCTGAACGCCGCCGGAGTAGACTTGGCGATTTCCGGCTTGGCCGAAGCGGTTGGGCGTCAACTCCGCCAGGCTCTCCAGTTTTCCCTGCGCTCCGTTATTAACGCTGCTGGCGTGGTTCTGCACACCAATCTGGGCCGCGCACCATTGGGTTCAGCCGCGCTCGACCACTTGCGCGAAGTTGCGGCCACCTACTCGAACCTGGAATTTGACATTGTGCCGGGTGAGCGCGGCAAGCGCGATGTTCACGTGCAGCGCCTGTTCGCGCAACTCTTCGGCTCCGTCGCCTCCGAGCCAGTATCCACCGTCGTCGTGAACAACAATGCGGCCGCCGTTCTGCTCGGCCTGAACACGCTGGCCGAAGCCGGGGAGGTGATCGTTTCCCGGGGAGAACTGGTTGAGATCGGCGGCTCCTTCCGCATTCCTGAGGTGATGGCCAAGTCGGGCGCCTTATTGCGCGAGGTAGGCACCACCAACCGGACCCGCATTGGCGATTATGAGCGCGCCATCAACGAAAAAACTCGGCTTCTGCTGCGTGTGCACCGCTCCAATTTCCAGATTACCGGCTTCACCGAGCAGCCGTCTCTGCATGAACTGGTGGACCTCGGCCGCAAGCGCGGCATTCCGGTGATGGAAGACCTGGGCAGCGGGGCCCTCGTGGACCTGCGATCTCTGGGCATCAGCGGTGAGCCGGGCGTGGCCGACAGCCTGCGCGCCGGCGTGGATGTGGTAACTTACAGCGGCGATAAGCTGCTCGGCGGCCCGCAGGCCGGCATGCTGAGCGGCCGCCGCGAG
>DATEGM010000134.1:0-19195 GCA_035280085.1 Terriglobales bacterium | reverse complement strand
GCGCGCCGTGGAGTACCAATACCAGTGCTGGTCGTAGGAAGCCTCGACGCCACGAATAAAGGGGTTGGAGAGGCGGAAGCCGTGCCCGTATCCGAACAACGCTTCTGATTTGGGGATGACGCCGTGGTCCTGCCCGCCGGCCCCGCCTAATGTCAGCCAGTCGCTTCTAGTGAGGTTGCGGGTTACGGTTCCGGTTAGCTTGCCCGCGCTCTGGCCGAAGCGCTGGTAGGTATTCACGGTTACGCTGGTCGCCCAGGAAGAATTCCAGCGCGAAGCCAGGGAGAGGGTTTCCGTGGCGGCTGTATCGGTGTAGTTGAAAGCGTCCACATCGGTGCCGATGCGGAGTTGGTGGCGGTCTTCAGTGGACAGACCTTCCAAGCCGAGACGCGCGTCCTGGTCGGCACTATTGAAGGAGAGGGCCTGGCGGAAATTGGAGCGCGCTTCGGCATTTCTTTTTAGGGCGGCGAGAACGCGCCCTCGGCGCACAAGAACATCGGAGTTACCAGGGTCCAAGGCGTGGGCGCGATCGAGCACCTGGAGAGCTTCGGAGTCTTTGCCATCCCAGTGCAGGACATCGGCGAGGCCGACCAGCATATCCACATCGTCGGGCTTGTGCGAAAGCACGAAGCGGTATTCGGCCACAGCTTCGGAGTGGCGGTTTTTCCAGGCGAGAAGGCGAGCTCTCCAGCCATGGGCTTCGAGGTCGGACGGAACGAGCGCAATGCGGGCTTCGGTAAGGGCAAGAGCCTTATCGAGATCTCCTTGCTGGACGATAGCGCGGACCTGTGAGGACCAGTCTGGGACAGAATCAGCAGCGAACGCCGGGGAAAAGGAGGGCACGGCCAACATGAGGATTGCCGAAAGACAGAGCACGAAGCTCGCCGGCGTCACTTTCGCCAGTTGTCGACAAATCGTCATAACGCGCACAAAGAGACACCGGTGGCGGGGGCCGGGCCTGGAACCTCTGGTGCGGATGATAATGTCCTTGGGAACCGCAGTAAGGTTACTTTGGTGATAGTCGGCGGCAGGCCAGTCGGGCAGAGGCGGTATATAGCGGCCCGTCCCTTCAGGATCAATGGCTTGGACGAGTAGGGAAGCGCCGGAATACAGCGGTTGTAAGGTTTTTTCCGCTTACAGCCGTAATGGTGAGGCGTTTCTTGCCGCGCTGAGCCTTACTATTCCGCGGGTGATACGATTTTTGCTCCACCTTGGTTGCTTTCGTGCCGTCCCTACGGGACTGGACTGGGGTTTTCTTGCTGCCTACCCAGGACTGCCGTCCTGGGCTTTACTATTTCGCCCCTGAAGGGGCTGGGGCCAGGCGGTTTGTCACAGGGTCTACCATCCAGAACTTCACTAAGCTCCGTCGGGTTTCTCAGGGTTTTCAGTGTGTGTGAGAACGTTCTTTCGCCCCGCTGGGGTTATGAATTTGCTCCACTTTGTACTGCTGTCTGGGTTTTACCATTTCGCCCTGGGAGGGGCTGGAGTGAGGCGGTCTGCCACAGGGTCTACTATCCGGAACTTCACTAAGCTCCATCGGGTTTCTCAGGACTTCCAGTGTGTGCGAGAACCTTCTGTCGCCTCCACTGGGGCTATGAATTTGCTCCACTTTGTACCCCGGACTTGCGTCCGGGGCCGGCTCCGCGGCTCAAGAATGACGGCATTGTTCCACCGGCGCCTAGATTTCTGCGTTTTCACACAGACTCTGCCGTCCTGGGCTTTAGTAGTTCGCCCCTGAAGGGGCTGGAGTGAGGCGGTCTGCCAAGGTCAGCTCTAGTTTGCCGGGGTGGGAACGGGCGCCGAGACCACCTGAACGTCTTTCAGTTGCTGCAACTGGCTGAGGGTGCGCTCCCATTCCTTGTGGTGCTTCTTGGTAGCGATGGGGGCATTCAGGTTTCTGTAAAAAGCCAGAATGTTGCTGCGCAGGTCGGGGCTAACGTTATCGAAGTGGCGGCGGGCAAGGCCGTCGAGCAGAGCGGCATAGGTATCGTCCGTGAGTTTGTATTCGCCCGCACGTGTGACTTCACCGGTGTCAAAATCTCGGTCATTCAACTGCAATTTGCCAGCTTTTACCTCGTCAAATAAACGGCGGTAGTTCGCGAGGGTCACGTCCATGCTCTTCAGGTACATATCCTCGGTTTGCGGGTTGGGGAGCACGAAATCCACGGCGCGAAAAGGACCGAACTTGGGGATGAGGTGAAAAAGAAAAGCCAGGAAGCGAGCGCCAAAGCCGGGGCGGCGGTACTGGCTGCCCCATTCGCGCTCATAGTAGGAACGGGAAACGTGGTAGAGAAACCGCTTCTGGTTGCGGTCGTGCTTTTCCTGCACCAGGTCAGCGGGCTTGATGAGCAGCGCCACTTTGGTCATCTCCGGGATGACCTTGCTGATGCCGCGGCGATAAGTGCCGATAGCGAGGTCTTCATTGCGGATGAGATCGGTGAGAGGAATGCCGTAAGTGCGCTTGAAGGCGCGCTCCAGCAGGGGAGTGGCCACTTCAAAGCCGATGAAATCGTGGTAACGGTCAGAGGCGAAACGGTTCTTGGCGACCTGGGTTACGTCGAACCCGAATTCAGTGCGGATGTGAGCCTTGGGGTCGTCCTCGTAGGTCACCGAATCGCCGTACTTCTGCCGCAGTTTGGGGAAGCGCACGGCTACAGCGCGGTTGATGTAGGGATGGCCGTTGAGATCGGAGGCATAGTGGGCCAGGGCGCCGAGCGCGAAGGAAAGTTCGTTCATGTCGCTGGCCTCGGCGAACAGGGCCTCTACAAAGGCGCCGCTGCGCACGTAATGGGTCAGGTCACTGAAGCGCTTGTTGCCGAAGGGATAGTAGCCCATGTCCTGGATGAGGCAGCCGCCGTAGGCATAGGCGTGGGCGCGGCGCAGGTCGTCGCGGCTGGCATTGGGAAAGCGCTGCATCAGCCAAGGGCGGATGGAATCGGCCCAGACCAGGTCCACGACCTCTTCGTGGCTAAGCACGGAGTAGCCGGCCGAATGCGGCGCGGCAGTCACCAGGAACATGAGCAGGCACAGGATTGAGAGCGCCCACTTGATGGGCGCAGGGTTAGGCGACATGCGGGGTATCGTAACCTCTTCCGGGTGCACGGATGCAAGCTGCCGGTTAGTAATGCAAGGTTATTGGATGCAGTTCGGAGCTGCAGCGGCGGGAAAAAGGCAACCGTAAACGATCTGGCCGGCTGCATTGGCAACTGCAGCTACAATCAGTGACTCCCAACCGTTAGCGGATGCAACTCGGTTGTTGACAAACGATACGGCTACCGCAGAAGGAGGACGGAGTGAAGTTCCCCGAAGCTACCAATACCAGCAGAAGGAACTTTCTTGCGGCGACGCCCTGGCTGGGCGCAGCGGTTGTGGGTGCTGCCGCCGCTCCGGCACTGCTTCCCGACCAGAGGCAAGGCAAAGAGCAGGAGGGCCAGGGCGAGGAGGAGGTCTCAACCAACGAAGACCTGATGCGCGAGCACGGCGTGCTCAAGCGGGTGTTGCTGGTCTATGACGAGGTTACCCGCCGAATTCGCGCCAGGAGGGACTTTCCGCCGCAAACGGTGACCGATTCAGCCAAGATAATCCGCGACTTCATCGAGAACTACCACGAGAAGCTGGAAGAAGACTACCTGTTCCCGCGCTTCCGCAAGGCCGGCAAGCTGGTGGAATTGGTGGACGTGCTGCTGGCCCAGCATCAGGCAGGCCGGCGGGTGACGGAGCGCATTCTGGCAACTGTTCCCGCCATGAAGACCGCACAGGAGCGCGAAAAACTGGCTGCTGACCTGCACGCGTTTGTGCGCATGTACGCGCCGCACGAAGCACGGGAGGATACGGTGCTCTTCCCGGAACTGCACAAAGTAGTTTCACCGCACGAATATGACGAACTCGGCGACAAATTCGAAGGCATTGAGCGGAAGACGTTTGCCGGGGAGGGCTTCGAGATGTACGTGGAGAAAGTCGCGGCCATTGAGAAGCAGCTGGGGATTTACGACCTGGCGCAATTTACGCCGCGTTGAGCAGAGCCTCTGCATGCGGGAGGCTTCGTGGTGAGCGCAAGGTCCTTCGACGCAGGACGCTTCGCTAGCGAAGCGTCCTGCTGCGCTCAGGATGACAGGCTTAAGATTTTCTGAGAGAACACCGGCGGGAGGGCGCCCGCGTCACACAACGGGGTGCTTGGCAAGCGCGCCGCCAATGGCGTAGGCTGGCGCGTCATGCCCAAGAAAATTCTGCGCTGTTTGGCCAGCACCGGTGTCCTTCTCTGCCTGGTTTCCGCTGCCTGGGCCGGCTTCACGCTGGAACAGGTGATGAGCTATTCCTTTCCCGACCACCTGGTAGCCGCCGCCAAGAGCGATCGCGTGGCCTGGGTGTTCAATCAGCGCGGGGTGCGCAACATCTGGGTAGCGGAGGGGCCCGACTTCCGCGCCCGCCCCATAACGCATTACAACGCCGATGACGGGCAGGAAATTCCGGCGCTTGCGCTGACGCCGGACGGCGGCACCGCTGTGTATGTACGCGGGACAGAACTGTTCGAGGACAGCGCCGATGTGACCAATCCCACCAGCAACGTGCATGGGGCCAAGCACGAGGTGTGGGCGATGGAGGTGGCCGGAGGAGAGCCCCGGCTACTGGGAGAGATTAACTGCACGGGCGAGGACTGCGAAGACCTGCAGATTTCGCCGGATGGCAAAGGGGTGGCATGGGCAGGGAAGAAGGAGGTGTGGATTGCGCCCGTAGGCGGCGGAAAGGCGCAGCAACTGGCGGAGGTGCGGGGAGAGAACTTGAGCCCGCGATGGTCGCCTGACGGCAAGCGCATCGCATTCGCCAGCCGGAGAGGCGATCACAGTTTCATCGGCATCTACGAGTTTGGGCGGGACCGCATCGTGTACCTGGCGCCGAGCGTAGACCGCGATTCAATGCCGCGCTGGTCGGCGGACGGGAAACTAGTCACTTTTGTGCGCGAGCCGGGGCTGGAACGCGGGCTGCCGCTGATTCCTGAGCGCCCTCATCCGTGGGCGATTTGGGTGGCTGATGCCACTACAGGCGCAGGACATGAAATCTGGCACAGCGGCTCGGCGCTGAACGATTCGCTGCCGGAACTGACCGAGGACACGTCCTTCAAATTCGCCGCCGGTAACCGGATTGTATTTGCCTCGGAGCAGGACGGCTGGAACCATTTGTACTCGATCGGCAGCGCGGGCGGAGCGCCTACGTTGCTGACGCCCGGGCAGTTCGAAGTTGAGGACGTGACGCTCAGCTCCGATGGCCGCAGCATTTTGTATTCCTCCAACCAGAACGACATTGACCGGCGGCACGTGTGGCGTGTGCCGGTGGAGAGTGGAGCGCCCCAGGCTCTCACGCGTGGCGAAACCATGGAATGGAAGCCGGTGGAAACGGCGGATGGACGGCATGTGCTCTGCCTGGGCTCAACCGCGACCATGCCGGCCATGCCTTATGTGGTCACGAGCACGGGACGCGAAATGCTGGCCAAAGAAGCGCTGCCGGCGGATTTCCCCTCGGCTCAGTTGGTCACGCCAAAGCAGGTGATCTTTGCCAGCGCCGACGGGCTGCAGATCCATGGACAACTTTTTGTGCCCCGCGGGCGCACCCGCCCCGGCCCGGCGCTGGTCTGGATGCACGGCGGGCCGATTCGGCAGATGATGCTGGGTTTCCATTACATGGGCTACTACCACAACGCTTATGCCGAGAATCAATACCTCGCCAGCCTGGGTTACGTGGTGCTCTCAGTGAATTACCGCATGGGGATCATGTATGGGCGGGCGTTTCGGGAGGCACCGCATTGCGGGCCAAAAGGCGCGGCGGAGTAC
Source organism: Terriglobales bacterium (assembly GCA_035280085.1). Classification (GTDB taxonomy): domain Bacteria; phylum Acidobacteriota; class Terriglobia; order Terriglobales; family Acidobacteriaceae; genus JAICWP01. The sequence goes on along the minus strand of DATEGM010000134.1, from coordinate 13,373 downwards.
CAGGACATCGTGGCGGCAGCGCATTACCTGCAGGGGCTGCCTATCCTGGACCCACACCGGATAGGGCTGTGGGGCGGCTCCTACGGTGGTTTGCTGACGGCGATGGGGCTGGCACGCAACTCCGATATTTTTGCTGCCGGGGTGGACTTTGCCGGCGTGCACGACTGGTCAGTGTTCGTAGCCAATCTTCCCGGCTTCAAGAGCGCGCCTGACGGGGAAGAGGCCAAACAGTTAGCTTGGAAGTCGTCGCCGGACGCAGCGGTTGAGCATTGGCAGTCGCCGGTGCTGCTGATTCAGGGAGATGACGATCCGGCTGTGCCCTTCAGCCAGACGGTGGACCTGGCGCAGCGATTGCGGGCCAATCACGTGCGCTTCGAGCAGTTGGTGTTTCCGGACGAAGCGCATGACATGCTGCTGTGGCGCAATTGGGTGGCTGGGTATAGGGCGACGGCGGAGTTCTTCGAACGCATGCTGAAACCGTAGTGTTCGGAGGCGAAGCAGTATTTCGCAGCGGCTAAAGCCGCCATCTCTCCTGCCGGTTACGGCACGCCTGAAGGCGTGCCCTGATACGAATCTGTTCTCGTCCCAAACCGCGGAGGAGGGACTGTGACGCGCCACAAGGCGAAAGCGGAACGCGGCAGTGCACGCGAGATGCTTCGGCGCTGAAGCGCCTCAGCATGACGCCATGCTTCGCATGGGGGCGAGGCGGGGCGCCCGCGGCACAAGGAGCGTGGCAGAGAACGCGCCCAGGCGAAAAGGATCTTCGCCAAAACAATGTGGGAGAACTCCCGGACACGGTTGTTATGGGAGTGGCCAAGCGCAAGGTCCTTCGACTCCGCAGGACGCTTCGCCAGCGAAGCGTCCTGCTCCGCTCAGGATGACAGTCTTATAGTTTCTGAGAGAACACTCGCGGGGGGCGGCCGGGCCGATCTGAGGCGAAATACGCTGTCAAGCCCTTTTTCCTGCGAAATGCGCATAAGTGCCTGATTCGAGAAGAAAAGCTGGGGCACGGCGAGTGCACAAAATAAGACGCGAATGTTCCATACTGGATTTAGAGGATCGAGATTGAGTCACACGCGCGGGATGAGCCGCCGGGAGATGCGGCGATGCGAACGAGCCTGTGCTTCTTTCCGTGCAGTGTATGCTGAGGCGCAAGCCCTGCCATGCCTGAGTCAAGCGTACAGCCAAAAGCCGCGTCTGAACCAACAGCCGGAGTGAGGGTAATAGAGCCGCGGATGCGGGCGGCAATAATTACGGGAATAACCGCGCTGGGAGCGGTTTTGCGCCTGCTCTACCTGGGGAAAAAGAGTCTCTGGATGGATGAAATTGTCAGCGTCTCCATCGCCCGGCTGGATCCGGCCGGCTTCCGCAACGTCGTGCTGAGCTGGGAACTGAATGAAGGCCTGTATTACACCCTGTTACGGAATTGGATGCATGTGGGGCAAGGCGAATTTTTCATACGCCTGCTTTCTGTTCTGCCATCCCTGGCCGCCATTCCTTTTATTTATCTTCTGGGACGCAGGCTGGTGTCGGAGAACGCAGGACTGGTTGCGGCGCTGTTGCTGGCGGTGAACGCTTTTGATGTGCGGTACGCGCAGGAGGCGCGGGCTTACAGCCTGTTTGCGTTCCTGGTGGTGCTGGCCAGCTGGTTTTTTGTGAGGTGCCTGGATGCGCCACACAAGAGGGGCAACTGGGCAGGGCTGGTGATCGCGCTGGTATTGGGGATGTACGCCCATTTTTTTGCCGGCCTGATGTTGCCCGTGTTCTGGCTGGCGGCGGCACTGCGCAAGCGCGGACTCCCGTGGAAACAGTTTCTGATCAGCAGCGGGATTATGGTTGCGCTAGCGATTCCGATCCTGCTGTTCGTGGCAACAAAGAATCGGGGGCAGGTGGGCTGGGTGCAGCCGACGCGCTGGCGGGAGGTCTACCAGCTGGCGCTGTTGCTGAGCGGCCGCAGCGGCCTGGTGTTGCTGCTGATTTGCGCTGCCAGCCTGGTACTGGCGCTGTTGCGGCTAATGGGCTTGCCAGAACGGGCAGGGAGGCAGGCGGTTTGGGGTGAAGCGCTGGTCTGGATGTGGCTGGTACTACCGCTGGCCATAACGACGGTGATCTCGATTTTTAAGCCGATGTTCGTGAGCCGGTACTTCATATTCTGCCTGCCGGCGTTTCTGCTGCTGGTGGCGACAGGGCTGAGCATAATTCGTCCGCGCTGGCTGCTGGCACCGGTGTTACTGGCCACAATGGCGCTTTCGCTGCGCGGAGTGGCCGAGTACTACCGCACCGGGTTCGATCCGCCGGAACAGGACTGGCGAGGCGCAATACATTACATGCTCTCGCAAACGCAGTCCGGTGATGCCGTGCTCTTCTACCATCCCCTGGCGCGACTGGCTTATGAGTATTACCGGCAGCGCTGGCCGCAATATCCAGCACCTGGGGTGGTATATCCGCCGCGCGCGGACGCGCGCCTGCTGAAGGGAACGCAGCCGGATTTCGACCTGCTTCCGCAACTGCCGGAGCATTACCGGCGGCTGTGGGTGGTGGAGGATTGGGGCCCCGACCCATTCACAGTGCGCATGCAGTCCATCTTCGCCGCGAACTACACGAAGATTAGTGAGCGCGACTTCAGCATCATTCATGTGCTGCTCTATCAGCGCGCATTACCAAAGTAACGTCGAAAGCTCCCGTCTATTCCCATAAAGAGAACGGCGCTAGTTGTGACTGCAAATGATTTCACACAGCCGCCGCCATCTGCGGCGGCAGTGCTGGTAAGTCCAACAATGATGGTCTCTTGCGGAGCAAAGCCAGTGGCAGACGAACTGCAATTTACTGGGCATCTCCCCGAAACTGATTTACTGGAAACAAAAATGAGTCAACTGCTGCGCCGCGTCAGGTCTGGGGAAGCCACTTTGAATCTGGCGGAATACGCCGAGTACGCTCTGATGCTGGCCATAGTGTTGACCATTACAGTGCTGACCGCGGCGATGATCGGCCGAAATTCACATCACGTGATCAGCGAGATAAGCAGGCAGTTGAGCTAAAGCTAAGGACGCGCCACTATGACGAACACAGATCTTTATTCCAGCACGAACACTGAAACTTCCAAGCTGTCGGACTTCTCTTTTGGACTTCCGGCTTCTCCTGAGCACTCTCTGGAGCCCGTAGAGGCGAACCAAGAGGGAACGCAAAAGCCGCAGAGGAAGCGGCCGGGGAGATCCACGCCCGGCGACCTGCTGGCAGCGCTGGTAATCCTGGCAGCGGCCATCATGGGCACCCTGGGGGTGAACAGCGAGATGGTGATTCACTATTTCCCTCAAGTCGCGGTCGTGCTGCACCTTTCTTCGCCGACAAAGCCAGCGGCCCTGCCCGCGGGGGCCAACGCCCAGATTAAGGTGTGGGTGGACCTCAACACCGGCCTGTATTACTGCCCGGGCGCGGATTCTTACGGGCGCACCCGAAGCGGGCGCTACCTGAACCAGGCAGACGCGCGGCTGGGGAATTTTGAACCGGCCCTGCGCAGAGAGTGCACGATGGAATCGAGCGCCATGCTGGAAGGAGTGGCGCGCCGGTAATCCGGCGAGCTTATCCGACAGGGCGGCTAAACGTATCCCAAGCCGGCCAGGCGATCCATGATGATCTGGTCGTTGTGGGAAGCTGCGCCGCCGCCCTTCTTCTCCATGCCCGCAACCAGCGAGCGGCCCTGCATGGAGGCGGGGATGTCATAGCCGGCCAGATCGAGGAGCGTTGGCGCCATATCCAGCAGGCGCGCTCCTTCATACACTCCACTGAGAGGCGAATTGGGGGCGGTGAGCACGAATGTTCCGGGCCCGCCGGGAGTGCAGCCCTCAGCCATATTCTCGACGAGCAGGCGAGGATGGCCTACGCTTTCGACAGAGGACCAGCGTCCCTCACCCAATTGCACGATCAGGTCAGGGGCGAGGTTACGCGCTTCGCGATACAGCTCAGCGGGTTTAAAAACGCGCGCGCATAGCGGCTGATTGTTCGCGTCGGATAAAGATTCCAGCCTGGTCTGGATTTGATGGCGAAAGGATTCATAGTCGCCCGCGGGAATGGCGCCCTGTGGTTCACGGCCAGCCAAATTGAAATACAGGGAGGCGCACGGACCTTCGCTGCTCCACACTTTTGTCCGGGGCCAGTTGACGTCGAGGTGGTCGAATGCGGTAAGGTTCGAAACCGGCGCCTGGTTCAACCCCAGCAAACCTTCCTGCACAAGCCACTGGTTGAGGGCGAAACCACCGTCAAGCCGCTGCATTCCACTGGCGGAGGCCAGGAGAAGCACAGTTTCCTCATCCAGAAGTTCGAGTACGCTGCCGATCTGTTCATCCAGCCAGAGATAGTAATCAGGAATGACCTGCGCATAGGGAGTGCCCGAGCGATAGCGCGCGTGCTGCTGGTCGAAAAATTCCCAGAAGGCGCATTGCACGCGCGCCAGGCCGATGTCCACAAATTGAAAATAGTCCCACTCCTTTTCGCGCAGCAGCCAGCGAAGGACCTCCCACTGTTTGCGGCTCATTTGGAAAATCTGGTCGCGCACGACATCTTTACTCAGGTTGGGAGTTTTTATATCTGTGGCATAGTCGCCGACAAGGGTTTGAATTTCCTGCTTGAGACTGGCAGGGAGGGTGAATTCAAACGTTGCCGGATCAGGCGTAAGGAAACAGCCTAAGCTGATGCCGGCGACGGGCCGGGGCGGGCAGTTTGGGGGCACTGCAAAGAGGATGGATTTCCTGGCGGCGGCGGCGACCTGGTCCCATATTGCAGGGCCCTGAACCGCGGAAGGCGTGGCAAGCGCAGGCAGAGAATAGGAGTAGTCGAGGCGGTTTCGCAAGCCGTACAGGCCGAGGGAGCCGGGGTCCTGGCTGGCGGCGAGGCAGAGCCAGCCGGGCACAGGACCGGGCGGTGTCACGCCTTGAAGTTCGCCATACGTCCCCAGTTCCATCAGGCGGCGGATATTTGCCAGGCGCTCGTCGGCGAAAAGCAATTTTGGGTTGGCGCCGTCCAGTCCGAGGATGCAGATTTTCATGTTCGGCTGGCTAATTATCAGGCTTCAACTCGCCCGCTGGGAAACACAGGCGAAGTAAATCATAGATTGGGCCTAATTCCTGGGTGCGGCGTCGGGAGATTCTTCCTGAGGGGCCGGTGTCACTTCAGTGTGGCGGTTAGACCCGCGAAACAGCCGGCCGATTTTGCCAAGCGTAACCATCACTTTGTTCCAGAAGATGAGCAGAAAAGCGAAGGCTGCGGCCAGCCCCGAAGTGAGTGGCATCAACTGATCGGGTCCACCGTAGAGAAGAAAGCCAAAGTGCATGGTCACCCCCAAGGTTGCTGCCGAAGTTCGTCACTTTTGCGGTTTCGACGTTCCAGTCATCTTACTACAAGAGCGGTAGGGGTTGTTCTCACCCGGTAACCTCTTTGGGAACTCAGGCGGGGGGTAATCTCGTCGCGCCAGAAAACGAGAGGGCCGGAATGGGTGTGTGCCGGCGTAATTACTGCGCCGGAATGGTTGGCACCGAAGGGGGCACCGTCGTAGTACTGGGTGTGGAACTCTTAGAAGAAGAACCGCGCGCCGCCAGAGCAATGCCACCCACTGCCGCTCCCGCGGCGCCGAGGATGATGTAGAGCTTCTTATGGCTGGGGGCCGGGCGGTTGCTTTGGGTCAACGAGTCCGTGGGAAAAGAGGTTTGCCACATGCTGTCCTGTTCCTGATCTTCGGCGGTGAGCTCCAGGCGGCTGACCATGCCCGGATTGATTACTACGGTTTGCCCGGCGGCCACATCAACGGGAGCAGTGCTGGGCCCATGGAGGGGCCGTACCAGCACGATTCCGGAGTAGACGATGAGGCGGGTGCGGGCGGAGGCGACGTCGAGATAAAAATCGCTGTTGCCGCGGGAGGTGATCTGGGCCTGGGGCGTGGTCATGTCATAGCTGCCTTCATTCTTATGGAAACGCCCTACCTCGCTGCGCACTTGTCCGGCCTGCACCCGGACGGCGGCGGTTTCGGCCTCAGGATTAGCGCGCGAGACCTGCAGTTCGGTGCCGCCACCGAGGCTAAGAACCTCTCCGCCGCGCAGGCGGATTCTGACCCGCCCGGTACGATTGGTGCGTAACACGGCGTTGCGCGACAGAGGCCCGGCTTTATCCAGGGGCTGGTTGTCCAGGGTGGCGCCGGGCTTCACGCCTATAACCGCGCCGGCATTTTCGGGAGCAGGATAGCTTTGGCCGGCAGAGAACGTGGCTTGGGCGAGCAATGCGCAAAGCACCAAGGCCAGCGCCTGACGCGACAGCGAATTACCGTTCATCTCCACCCGATGCTGCCTGTCAACTGTGCGCATGAGAATACTCCTTACTGAATCGTCAAAGTTACCGCTGTTGAACTCTGCGCCCCCGTGGAAGAGGTGGCGTGGACCACGACGGTATATGTGCCCGATGGGGTCGTGGTTCCGGGAGTAGGCGGAGACGCGGGGTTGCCGGGCGGCTGCGATGAAGAACTGCTGCCGCCGGCGCCACTGCAGGAGAGCAGCGGAATGAGCAGAACCAGCAACAAGCATGCAAGCACAAGCCGCTTGCGGCGCCGGTGGTTTCCGCCTCCGGCAAGGATAAACATCACGCCAAACCCAGGCAAAGCGAACGCCAGCGCCCAGGCAGAGACTTTGCCTGGCAGCGCGAGCTGAGCCGAAGCTCCCGTCGTAGTCACCGAGAGTTGTATGTTCTGCGGACCGCCTGCCTGCACTGTAGCCGGGGAAAACGAGCAGGAGCTGTTGGCGGGCAGGTCCGCGCAGGCCAGAGTGAAATTTTGCCCGGAAGCGGCGCCATTGGGGTTGAAATTCAAGGTGAAAGTTGCGCTCTGACCAGCGGGAACGCTGGCCTGGGCTGGCGCCGCCGTCAAAGGTCCGGCGGGCGTAACCCGGGAGGGAGCGAGGCGCTCGGCAATGCCGTACACAGTGTTGGCTGCGCTTCCGGAGTTGAATTTCGAGACCTGGTTGCCGGAATCGAGGTTGAATTGCACCACATCGGAGCTGCAATAATCAGCCGCCCAGAAGGAAGCATTGTCGGAATCCAGCGCCACGCTGACCCAGCAGCTCTCACCGGAGAGGTTGTAGGTCATGATTTTTCTGCCGGCGGAATCGAAGCGGACAATGTCCTGTTTGTCCGCGACCAGAACGCCTCCATCGGGCAGGATCTTGAGCCCGAGGCCGGTGCTCAGCCCAGTGGCAAAGGGCGCAAGTTGCTGTTTGCTGCAGATGTTGTAGCGCAGGACCGACGAGCCCTGGGAGGTGTAGAAAATGGTGCACTGGTCGGAGGCAAGGTCAATCCAGTCGCTGCCTTCCTGTTCGGTAGACACGGAATAAGCGGCCGCGAGATTGCCATAGGCGTCGAATTTCAGAATAGCGTGGCTGCAGCCTGTTTCTCCCACATAGGCGTTGCCGGCCTGATCGAAGGCGATTGATTCGGGCTTGCAGTTGTAGCCGCTCCCGAAAGTTCCCATCAGGCCACCATTGCCGCTGAACCGGCTGACTGTATCGGCGGTGAAATTTGTGGTGTAAAGGTTTTGCACCGCATCGAAGCCCATGCCGGTCATGGAGCCACCCTGATTGGAATTGAGCGTGGTCTGGTGAGTACCCGAGCGGCTGAACTCCGCTACCTGGCCGCCGCTGACGCCCACGAACAAGAGAGGATTGTCGCTGACGTTGACTGTCTGAGTGGCGGGTTGGGAGGTATTGCCCGCCTTATCGTGGGCCACAACTGTCACCGTATAACTTCCGCCGGAGACATAGGTGTGCGAAGGGTTGTTGCCGGTGAGATAAAAGCCATCGCCAAAGTCGGTCTGCACAGTGGTGAGGTCATTGCCGGCATCGGAACATGTGACCTGTACAGTAACCAGCAGCGGCGCATTGCCCGACCGCGGCGAGACCTGTAGCGTGCAGACAGGCGTCGTGGTGGCGACGCTGACCGGCACAGAGGCAATGCCGTTATTGCCGAACGGGTCAGTGGCGGTGACGGTCACGGTAAAGTTGCCGGTGCTGCTGTAAGTGTGCATGCCGGTAGAGGCACTGGTGCTTGCGCCATCGCCCCAGGAGAGGACAGTAGTAATTGGATCGCCGTCTACATCGCTGCAGGTGGCGGTTGCGGTAACTGTCAACGGCGCTGGTCCGCTGTTTGGCGTTACGGTCAGAGTACAAGTGGGACTGGGATTGCGGCCCACACTCACGGCCTGAGAGGCAGAGCCCTTATTGCCTACCACGTCGGTTGCGCTTACCGTGACCGTGAAATTGCCGGCGGAGTTGTAGGTGTGCGTGCCGGTGGGTCCGGTGGTAGTAGTTCCATCTCCCCAGGCAATCACGATGGTCAGGGCATCGCCATCAATGTCACTGCAGGTGGCAGTTGCCGACACCGCCAGGGGAGCGGGGCCACTCGTCGGCGTTACGGCCAGGGAACAAGTGGGGACCTGATTGCGGCTGACGGTGACCGTCTGGGTTGCGGAACCAGTAAGTCCAGCGGAATCTGTGGCAGTGGCAGTGACTTTGTAGTCTCCCTTAGCGGAATAGGTATGGGTGCCCGTAGCGCCGGGGCTGGAAGTGCCATCTCCCCAGGATATGACTACGGTCACGGGGTCGCCATCCGGATCGCTGCAGGTGGCAGTAGCCGATACCAGCAGGGGAGCAGGGCCGCCGGTGGGCGTCACGGTCAGCGAACAGGTTGGCGGCTGATTCGGCGAAACGGATACGGGCTGGCTGACACTGGTGGCGTTGGCCAGGGCATCGTTCGCGGTTACGGTCGCCTGGTAGCTTCCTGCAGCGGCATAGGTGTGGGGGAGAGTAAATGAGGCTTGGGCAGTGGTCACCGGCGCTGAGCCATCGCCCCAGTCCAGGGTCACGCTGGTGACCGGAGAGACAGAATCGGTGCAAGTGACAGTGGCATTTACCGGAAGGGGCGCCGGGCCGCTGGCTGGGACAACCGAGAGGGTGCACTGCAGTGGGTTGCCTTGAGCCATGGCACCGGCGGAAAACGCCAGGCAAGCAGCTGCAAAGACAACAATTTTGCGCATCATGAGGATGCCGGGTCCTGGTTTTTAGGGCTGTCCGTCGCTCGTCTCGCGGTCGTGGTCGCTGCCGCGTTTGTCCTGAATCTGCCTAAGATTCAGCTCTGTCGGCCAGAGTTGTCCAGCAATTATACCCTGCCCTGAAAGGCGTGCAAGAGCGGGCAGCTAGAGCGGTCGATCAGACTTCGGCTGAACTCGGCACGGGGACTGGCGAAGCAGGCTGCAAACGCCGCACTTTGCGCAGGGCTTTGCCCCGTAACAGAAACAAGCCAAACAAGATAAGGGTGGTGGTGACAGAAAGGAGCGAGCGGTAGGTAACCACGGAAGCGGGGGTATCGCGGACGAACATTTCACGCAGTTCCAAAAACGGTACGGAGAGCACGGCGGCCACAGCCAGGGGTGTTCCCCATGTAGGACGGGCCGAGACCGGGTCCTCAGACTCGTCGCTGCCCAGGCGCAAATCGCAGGCTACCAGTCCCAAGCCGGCATACCAGGCGAGCGCCAGGACGAGTGGAATGTCATACACGCTGCCGGAATAATAGTCGCCCTTGTCAATGGCCACACTGGCCATAAAAGAGCCTACGGCGTAGAGCGAGGCGGCTCCGAAAAGGTGTGTGTACAAGGTGCGCCACTTGCCCGCGCTCTTCCACACCGCCACCCCCGCCAGCAGCGCGAGAGCAATATTGGCTGCGCCGTAAACGACGTTGTAGTTCTGGTCCCACCAACTGGGGAGCTGGGCCAAGGTTCGCCAGGGAGTTACAAAGTAGAGGTAGAGATAAAGCCACCAGGCGATGACCATTCCGGCATTAGCGGCATTGAGAAGGCCAGGATTATCGCGCTTACTCAGATGCGGGCGAACGGCCAGTGCCATCATCAAAGGAACAACATGGAGGTAGAGAACCACGTCGCCCCAGAAGCCGGAAGCAGGAGGGGAGTGCAGTACCGCTTCATAAAAAGTCCACAACACCTGGTTGAGCAACCAGAGCGCGAATCCGAGTGAGAGCAGGGTCCAGAACGCCGGAGAACTGCCGCGGCCGCCGACCTGATTCGGCAAGGTGGTTAGATAACAGGCGAGCAGAAGGAGGGTTTGCAGGGCGTCAGAGAAGACGTGCAGGGTGTAGCCATTAGGAAGAAGCAGGGAGACAAAAATCTGCGAGCAGGCCAAAAACGCGGCCGCCGTGAACCACACGACGCTGGCTCGCTTAAACAACACGCACCCCTGAGAAGAAACGTTGTGGGGTCGAAATAAAGCCCGAGCATAACCGCAGGGCATGAGTATCGGAAGATGACCAGAGTAACTATCAGCGTGCGATTTTGTTGTCCCGCAGGGCTGGGAAGAGCCATTGCTTCAGCTGCGAATGCAGCTGGCTGGAAACATGAATAAAGCGGATGCCGGCACGACCGTGTTTATCGGCCCAGGCGATCTGGCCCTGGACATCAATAGCCTCGCGAATGCCGGGTAAATTGAAGCGGGCACGAACTGACTGGCGGACGGTAGCGGGTTGGGAGAGACGAATTGCGATTCCGCCTTCGCTAACGTTGGTTACGACAGCTTTGATTTCGCGGCCGGGGCTGAATTTGAGGGAAACTGGGGCATGGGCGGGTTTACGCAGTTGTTGCCGCCGTTGCGGGTACATCAGGCTCTTGATAGCCCGCAAGCCCTGCAGCGCGCGGTCCAGCGTGATGGGCTCGTAGAGGACGAATTTGGCGCCCCTGGCGAACGCCTCACTAACGCTGGTTTCGCCGCCCAGGATGGCGGCGATCATGGTCTTGTTTTCGTACTGCCGGCGAATATCCTGCAAGAGTTCGTCAGCGCCCGGCACGCTGAAATCAATGACCACGGCTTCGAATTTTTTCCGATCCATCAGGGCGACGGCGGAGCTGGGCTCGCTGCACACCACAACATCAATGTCCAGGCGGGAGAAAGCCCGCATCAGGACGGCTACCTTATCCGTGTCCCGCGACAACACCATGGACTGCAGAAGCATGCCTTAAGAATGGTAGGTCCGAAGCAGGTAATGCAGTAGGTTACCGAGGTCACCGTTCTTCCGCGTGGAGGCTTAGCCAGCCTGTTCCTCGGTGTCGCGGCAGTGCCGGCAGTTGCAGGAAAAAGCTGAATCCAGAAAGGAAACGCGACCGTTGCTTTCGAGGTGGCGGCAAGTACGGCAGCGATAGAGGGCTTGTCCCAAGGACGTCATTTTCTGGCCGCAGAACCGGCAGGCGTGGCTGTCCCTCCAGAGCTGGCGGGCTTGCTTGCGCAGCGGAAGAGAAGGGGCCGATGTGGCAGGGAAGGCAGGCGCATAGAAGGCCTGGGCTGCGGGCTCGGCAACCGGCAGGGGCGGCAGTGGCTCAATGGCGAATTCCGCGCTCTCCTCGACGAGGTGTTCCGCTTCGGCCTGGGGGCGATCCCCGAGGTGGACCCAGCTGATGCTGAGTCCCAAAAATGCAACGGCCCCACAAATAGCGAAATCAATGGCGGGCTGCTGAAGCTGGCGAACCGAATCCAGGGCGATGATGCGGAAAGCGACGACCAGTGCGAAGGCGAACAGGGCCAGGCCGCCCATGGCCATCATCTTAGGACCGAGCGCTTGTAGCAGTTGATCAACCCGGCTGGGCGGGGTGAACGTCTCGGCTGAAAATCCGTACCCGTTAGCGTCGTCGAGAGCCAGGTTATTTGCAAAGCTGCTGCCCATAAGAACCTTCTTGAATTGAGCTTTGACGATCTGGGAAACCCGGGCCGGAATGCCCATAAGCTACTTTGGATAGAGGACGAGGAAAATGGCACAGAGGTGCCAGAGCTGTGGATTATCGGTTTATCCAGAACGGCTGCGGCTTGGAGGCCGATGGGGCCGGCTTGTAACCTACGGAGCGGCCGGGCTCACGGGATGGGAGCCGTTTCCGGTGGTGAGCAGCAAGGCAGCGGTGGTTCCGGCCGCGGCAGCGCCACCAAATATGATCAAGGCAGTCTTCCTGGACATGTGAAAACCGTTGCCGCCGGGTGCAGCTCCTTTGGTCGTCTTGTGGGCTCCAGCCTGGTCGGAATCCTGACGGGTGGTCTGCTGGCCTTCCTGCAAAATTGTAGTAGAGGCGCCATCGTTAATCTCCAGAGCGCCTTCGCGGGCCGCGATCTGAACGAGACCGTCGGAATCAGAAACCTCGAATTTGGCGGAGCGCTGGGCCAGGGGGGCGATAGTCAGCTTGCCGGCACGGACCGCCATAGCTTGTGTGGTGGTCACTACCACGCCGCCATGGCTCATATTGAGGGAATTGCCTTCAAACTGGAGCGAAGAATCCGCCAGAACCAGGACCATGGAGCCATCGGCGTTGATGCTGGCCACGGAATCGGGCCGGGTAGAAACCGTATCGCCCACAAACAGGGCAGCGGAGCGCAGTTCGTTGTTTCCAACTGGGCCGGCCTCGCGCTCGCTGGTGGTCAACATGGCGGAATTTGCGGCCAGAAGGCAAGTGGGTAAGAACAACACCAGCCAGGCAAGAAGAGGTTTTCTTAAAAAGAAACGCATTGTTCCCCATCCCAAATAAAATTTGGCTCTCGCCATATTAACCAGAAGCGGGCCGTGCGCCTATTGCCAAGGTGGTTACGGAAGATTTTTCGTAACTACCGGGACATTTCAGGCGCGCGGCGGGCGAGCCTTCGCAAGAGCGCTGTACCGATGCTCATGCTCCTTTTTCCCATGCAGAGGGTTCGAGGAGGCAGAGACGCCTTGCTCCTTCCGTAACTCGTTTACCCTCTACTGCCGGGTGCGAATTGGAGCGAAAATGTACCCATCCTTTTTTTTTAAGGCTGCCAATCGGTTCACATCATGGAATTGCCCACAGAAGTGATAGCATCGCATTCGACACCAGCACAGGACTCCAAGCAGGCGCCGCCGCAGGCAAAAATGCCGGTACAAGCGATGACACAACCCTGGAGAAACTTAGAAGGGCGAGTGGTTGGGGGAAAGTTCCGCCTCACGCGATACGTTGGCGGGTCCGAGCACAGCGCCGTGTTCCTGACCGAACGTCAGGGAGAACCGCGTAAAGCCGCGATCAAGCTTATCCGGGCGAATCCTGACAAAACCGCCCGCCAGCTTGACCGTTGGGCCAAAGCGGAGAAGATGACCCACCCCCACCTGCTGCGCATGTTCGAGATGGGGCGAAGCCTGCTGGGAGATGAGGAATTGTTGTACCTGGTGATGGAGCATGCGGAGGAAGACCTGTCGCAGGTAGTGGCGGCGCGGCCCCTCACCCCGCAGGAGTGCCAGGAAATGCTGCCCCCGGTGCTGGAGGCACTCACTTACGTGCACCGCCAGGGCTT
>DATEGM010000133.1:0-10429 GCA_035280085.1 Terriglobales bacterium | reverse complement strand
TGGTTTCGCCACAGGGGTAGCAGCAGGTGACCCCGCTTTGTGTCGCAAAATGAACCACTTCCCGTATTAGGCGTCGGCTAACCCACGTACTCACAAAATAAATTGGAGCCGGAGCACGCACCGGCTATACTCTAAAAATTGTCTGGCGCATCCAAGCTGACAGAAGCGGCAGAGTCCTAAGGCACTGATTCTTATCATGGCTAAAGTATTTACTATTCCCGTACGGCCCAGTCCTCTCACCCGCAAACCGGAACGCAAGGCCGATCCGCGCTACGTAGAAGGTCAGCGCGTGCTGGTGCAGGCGCTGAAGTACCTGGCTCAGTCGGATCCACAAGGCAACCGGTCCGCCATCGAACTGCTTTCCGAGCACTTCCGCACCCGCTTCCGGATGAGCGACTCGCCGCTGCAGTAGGACAGGAGTCAGCGGCTCGAGATCCGCCAGCGGCAGCAGCCATAAAGTTCACGAATCTGATAGCCGGCGCATCCCCAGCGCGGGGAGTGCGTCTGACCGCATGCCCTTCCGCATTGCCCAATCTGCTGCGACTAATCCGCGTATTACAATGCAGACCGGTCAAAGCACATGAAGACACTGCAACTGTTCATCGCTTTGTTTGCTCTGTTCGCGGCAGCAACCGCGCAAGCGCCGCCCGGACCCGGCGCGCAGCAATTCGCCAACATTGGCAACCTCAAGCTGCAAAACGGCGAGGTGATCCACGACTGCCGCCTCGGCTACCGCACCTTCGGCCAACTCAACGACGACAAGTCCAACGCCGTCCTGTTCCCTACCTGGTTTGGAGGGCGGACCCAGAACCTGGTGGAGTTAATTGGACCGGGCAAGCTGGTGGACAGCACGAAGTATTTCATTATTGCGGTGGACGCCCTGGGCGACGGCGTCTCCTGCTCGCCTTCCAACAGCCAGGCGCAACCGCGCATGAAGTTTCCGCAATTCAGCATTCGCGACATGGTGGAGAGTGAGCACGAGTTGCTCACTCGCGTGTTGCACCTGACTCACGTTCATGCGGTAATGGGCATCTCCATGGGCGGCATGCAGACTTTTCAGTGGGCGGTCGCCTATCCTGACTTCATGAACAAGGCGATTCCCATCGTGGGCTCGCCTCGCCTGGCTCCCTACGACCTGCTGCTGTGGCAAACCATGATTGACGCCGTCGAGCAGAATCCCCTGTGGAAGGATGGCAATTACACCCAGCAACCAGTGCCGCGCGAGGTGGATCATATCAGCGACTTGGCCGTCGCAACTCCCGAGCACTACAACCAGGAGATGACGCGGGAAAAATTCTTTGCTTCGCTGAAAGAACCGCCAGACACGCACTTCGACAGCAACGACCGCATTCGCCAGGCGCAGGCCATGATGGGACTGGATGTGAGCGCCCCCTTCGGCGGCTCCATGGAGAAAGCCGCTGCCGCGGTCAAGGCGCCCATGCTGATCATCGTAGACGCCCACGACCACATGGTCACACCCGGCCCGGCGCTCGATTTCGCCAAGCTCAAAGGCGCCCAAACGCTGGTGCTGGAGAACGACTGCGGGCATCTGGGCCCGGGCTGCGAGCAGGGGAAAGTAGGCGCCGCTATAGCGGAGTTCCTGGGGAAGTAGGGGCGGCGCAGGTTTCAAGGTTTCGCAGGTTTCAATGCCATCAGCGAAGACACTCTTGTTCGGAAACTTTGAAACCCTGAAACTTTGAAACTTGCTTTTCAACAGCAGCCGAAGGGCGGTCGAGGCTCACCCTCTACCTCGCGCGCCGCAGCCACAGCCGCCGCGATCAGAACCGCCAGAAGTGTTAATAGCGCCGCTGCCCACATGGTTCCCTCCTACGGGCACTACGTAAGCCCCGGTGTTATGTACTGTTTAGATTCCTATCGTAAAGAAGACGTTGGGTCACCGTAAGTATCTGTTTTTAATGCGCTTAGGGCCCTACTACTGACCGAGGGCAGGATTCAGTAAGTGAAAACGAAAACCGAGCACTGAACTCCTTTTCAAGCCATACCTGGCAGCAGTTATCCCAAGCAAGAGCGTCGGAGAGATGGACAGTTTGCAGCGCTGGGGCCAGGAGCTATTTCCTCTCCGGAGTGATTTTCTTACGGTTACTAAGGGGAACTTCAGCTGCGCAGGCACGATGGTGTCCCTAGCACGACCGTAATCATGACTGCGGAATTTCGTTCTTCCACACTAAGAGCTAAACAGAGCTGGGTGGTTCGAATCTTCATCAAGGTAAAACCGTGTGATGCAGAAAGTGGCAGGCAGCAGCTATTCCCAAAAGTTTCTTCTTGTGCTGCTGATTGCAGCTACGATTGGCTGCTCCTCGGTGCGTAGTTCGCAGCCAACAAGCGCGATCTCTCCGCCTGCATCTGCTTTTAATCCAGCGCCAACCCCATCTCCAACTGTTAGTCCAACTCCTGCTCCCGCCCCGACGGCTGCCCCAACATTCATGGACCGGTTCGATACCGGCGCGCTAGACCTGTCGAAGTGGGTCGTCTCCAATTGGGGAGCGCCAGGCTCGATCGCCGGCGTTAACCAGGGATCCTTTACCCCGGCGAACGTTGACCTATCGCAGGGCGTGCTCTGCCTCAAACTGGAACAGCGGCAGGGTGGAGAGGGCGTGATCTCGATCGGCGCGGAGTTGCAAAGCAAGCAAGCGTTTGGCTTCGGCACCTACGAATGGGTCATGCGAACCAGTTCGACCTCCGCCACTCCCTATGGCGAAGGCAGCGCCTTGTCAGGGCAGATTTCATCCGGCTTTACATTTATAGACGCAAGCACCACCGAGATTGATTTCGAGATCGAAGGGCAGAACCCGGACACGGTGTGGATGACGAATTGGTTAGGCACATCTCTCAAACAGTATTCGGATGCCTCCTTGCAGGCGCCACTCGCAGGGAGTTTTCACCGATACAAGTTAGTCTGGTCGCCCAGCGAGATCGACTACTACGTCGATGGCGTTTTGGTTTCGACGCATACGGAGAACATCCCGCAGGTCCCCGCTTACGTGATGATCAATCACTGGGGAACGAACAGCACAGGCTGGGGTGGGCCGGCCACGGTCGGCGTGAGCCGCTACATGTACATTTCTTCATTCACCTACACAGCCGCATCGTCGACCCAGTCTTAGGCCTGTCAGGCCGATGTTGGCTCATGTTTTGTGCCTGCCAGCAAACCCGGCCACTTGTGACCGATTGCGCTGTATTTCGCTGTAAGCCCGTGCCACTGCGCTATTTACGGCAACTCCAGTCATGTCTCGCAACTCGTGTAAGTTGTTGATTCGTGGCTCCGCTATAATTGATAGTTTCCTACCGTCTCCCGGGTTCTCCTGGGACAAAGAGAGAGGCGCAATCATGGCTACAGTGCAAGCCCCACCGCGGGCGCGAATTCATGAAGGGCCCTTCGTTAACGAGCCGCTGACCGACTTTACCCGCGAAGAGAACGCGCGCAAGATGCGGGCGGCCATCGAAAAGGTTCGCAGCCAGCTTGGTCGCGAGTACGACCTGATCATCGGCGGGCGCCACGTAAAGACTCAGGACAAAATCAAGTCCATCAACCCGGCCAAACCCTCGGAACTGGTCGGCTTGTTCCAGAAAGCCGGCAAAGAGCAGGTGGAACCGGCTATGGACGCGGCGTTGCGGGCATTCGAAAGCTGGAGCCGCACCCCCGTGGAGGAGCGCGCTGCCATCGTGTTCCGCACCGGCGATATCCTGCGCGAGCGCAAGTTCGAATATGCCGCCTGGATGGTATTTGAGGTCGGCAAGAACTACGCCGAAGCCGACGCCGATATCGCCGAACTGATTGACTTCTGCGAGTTCTACTCGCGCGAGGCGCTGCGACTGGCCAAGGCGGAGCCCCCGGTGCAACTGCCGGGCGAGCGCGACCTGCTCATGTACATCCCGCTGGGCGTCGGGGCGGTGATTCCACCGTGGAATTTCCCCAGCGCCATCATGGGCGGCATGACCCTGGCTTCCATCGTGTGCGGCAACACCGTCATCCTGAAGCCCTCCAGCGACTCTCCTGCCATCGCGGCCAAATTTGTGGAGGCGCTGGAAGAGGCCGGCCTGCCCGAAGGCGTGGTCAACTTCTGTCCCGGCGCCGGCGCCAGTTTCGGCAACGCCGTGGTGGCGCATCCCAAAACGCGCTTCATCGCCTTCACCGGCTCGCGGGAAGTGGGCCTGGACATCAACCGCCGCGCTGCCGAGCAGGCTCCCGGCCAGATCTGGATCAAGCGGACCATCCTGGAGATGGGCGGCAAGGATGCCATCATCGTGGATGCCGACGCCAATCTGGATGCCGCAGTCGACGGCGTGGCGGCCGCAGCTTTCGGTTTCTCCGGGCAGAAATGTTCCGCCTGTTCGCGCGCCATTATTGACGAGCGCATCTATGACAAATTCCTGGAGCGCCTGAAGGCGCGGGTGGAGAAAATCACGGTGGGCGATCCCACCAAAAACCCAGGCATGGGGCCGGTAGTCAACGAAGGCTCCATGAAGTCAATTCTGGAGTACATCGAGGTCGGCCAGAAGCAGGGCGGACGGCTGTTGACCGGCGGCAAGCGCGACAGCAATGCCGGCGACGGCTGGTTTATCCAGCCTACTGTCATCGCCGACGTCAAGCCCGGCGATCGCATCGAGCAGGAAGAAATTTTCGGGCCGGTGCTGGCCGTCATCAAGTCCCATAATTTCGACCATGCTCTGCAAATCGCCAACGACACTGAATTCGGCCTCACCGGCGCTGTCTACTCCAGTTCCAGGGACAAACTTGACCGCGCCATCCGCGAATTCCACGTTGGCAATCTCTACCTCAACCGTAAGTGCACGGGGGCCATCGTGGGAGCGCATCCTTTCGGCGGCTTCAACATGTCGGGAACCGATTCCAAATCCGGCGGCCCGGATTACCTGTACCTCTTCACCCAGGCCAAGTCGGTGGGCATCAAGACAACCTAGAAATTATGCGTTGCAGACAAAGGCGGGCTGCGGCCCGCCTTTTCTTTTCGGGAACACGCGCTAAGAGCCAAGAGCTAAGAGCCGCATTTACGGCAATTCCCAATCCAGCGCGTAAATCTCCTGGCTGCTGATATCGCGCACAAACAGCGGGGTTTCGTTCTCAGCCAGACCAGTCCAGGCGCCTGGGCCAAACTGGCCCGGGAAGGTGCGCAATGACTTCAGGTCCACAACCCTGGTCAGCTCGCCGTCGCTGATGCGGAGCTGGTAAAACGCGGGCGCGCTGCTGAAGAGAGTGTCGAAGAAAAGAGACCGGGAGTCGGGCGCCCACGTAATATATCCAATCAGCCCCAAGCCGCCGGCGATTTCGCGCCAGCTCTGTTTCTGCAGGTCGAAAAGCATCAGCCTGGTGTTGTCCTGGGAAATGGCGACGATAGCGCGGCCATCGGGCGACCAGCGCGGGCCAAATAGATCCTGCGAGCCTGGCAGGCGCGAGGCCTTGCGAGTTGCGACTTCGAACACGTCAATGTACGAATGCTGCTGGCCCGTCGCTTGGCGTCCCATTGCGACGTACTTGCCATCGGCTGACCAGGTTGGGTCAGTTTCGCTCTCGTTTTCAGCCGTAAGTGGCGCTGAACCTCCGCCGTCGCGAGACACAAGAAAAACTTTCCAGGGCCGCCCCGGAGTAATCGCCGAAAAGGCGATCTGCCGCCCATCCGGCGACCAATGCGCCAGCGCAGCGCGCATGGGCGGGAAAGTCAATTGCATCCGCTCACTGCCATCGGGACGGCTGCGCCAAAGAATGTCGTCCGGATAGCTGATGTAACTGATCCATTTGCCGTCCCGGGAGAACTCCACTTCCCCGGCGGAAATACCGCCCAGATAGGGCACGAAAGCGCCGGACTTACCTTCATAACGCACCAATTCCGCCCGCGGTTGCATTCCAATCACAAACAGTTTCTTTCCGTCACGGCTGGGAAGAGGGCGGAAAAATGACAGGGGGCCCGCGGTAAGCTGCATCGGCCGGCGCGAGCTTGGGTGCAAAAACCTGGAGCGTTCCTTGATGGCCCATATGTTGGTAGCGCCATCGCGAGTGCTCTGAAAAACGTAGTACCTGCCATCCGCCGTCCACCGGCCGCAACATTCCTGCGGAGGATTGTTCCAACCCGGCAGCAGCGGCTGCAGTCCCCCGCCATCCGAGCGCATCTCCCACAAAGAGGAGCTGTTGTTGTCGTCACTCGCGACGGTGACGCGAATCTGGCTGCCATCAGGCGAATATGCCGCGCCTACTACCGCGCCGGGAGCATCGGCCAGCTTGCGCGAGTTGCCGCCATCGTGGTCGGCAATGTAGATCTCGCGCCCGATGGCATAAAGAAGCTGCCCGTTGGGCGCCCAAATCCCACCGCGGGAGAGGCTTCCGAGTCGTCGAGGCGCGCCAGCGGGAAGCGGCACGGACCAGAGCGGTTTGTCGCTCGGGGAAAACTCCGCCACTAGCAGTTCGGAACCATCGGCAGAGATGTCACTGACTATGGGATTGCTAAAGGCCACGGTTAGGGGCGCCGTCTCGCCTCCGTTCACTGAAACCTGCGCGATCGTTTGCCTGGTTCCCGAACTCTCGCTCACGTAAAGCCGGTTCCCGTCGCTCAGAACATTGACCTTCTGCAGTCCATCATTCGTCAGTTGGTGGGATCCGGTAATGCGCGGTGCCGGAAGGGGTGAGCGCAACAGCAGAGCTGCGGCTGCCAGCACTAGCGCGCCGCCTCCTGCCAGCGTTATCCGGCGCCAGAAGCGGGGCTGGGGGTGCCCAACCTCCGCCGACCCCACAATGCGGTCGGACTCGGTGTCCCGCTTCAGCCGCTTCAGGTCGGCGCGCATTTCACCGGCAGTCTGGTAGCGCAGGTCGCGATCTTTCTCCAGCGCCTTGCTGATGATTTGTTCCAGCTTGGGCGGAATTTCCGGGTTCAGGCGCACAACCGCGGTTGGCGGGCGGTTCAGGATGGAATCAAACACCGCGCCCGAGGTTTCGCCGCGAAAAGGCAGGGTGCCGGTCACCATTTCATAGAGCACGGCGCCGAACGAGAAAAGGTCAGTTCGGGCGTCCAGTTCCTTGCCCCGAATCTGCTCCGGCGACATGTAGGCCACCGTCCCCAGGGTCACTCCGGAGCTGGTCAGCGAATTGGTGCTGGGAGGGGCGGATCCCGAAACTGTGGCTTCGGCCAGCGCCCGCGGGCGCAGCGTCTTGGCCAGTCCAAAGTCCAGAATTTTGGCCTGTCCGCGCGTGGTAACAAATATGTTGGCCGGCTTGAGGTCGCGGTGGACGATGCTTTTTTCAT
This sequence comes from Terriglobales bacterium, assembly GCA_035280085.1. Classification (GTDB taxonomy): domain Bacteria; phylum Acidobacteriota; class Terriglobia; order Terriglobales; family Acidobacteriaceae; genus JAICWP01. The sequence continues at coordinate 3,158 of DATEGM010000133.1, read as the reverse complement.
GCGCGGCATCCAGGGCATCGGCGATCTGAATGGCAAGCTCCAGCACCGTGTCCAGGTCCATGGGCTTCCCGGCAATTCGCTGCTTGAGGGTTTGCCCATCGAGCAACTGCATGGCCAGGTAGGGCTGGCCTTCGTGCTGGCCAAAGTCGTACACCGTGCAGATATTAGGATGGTCGAGTGCGGAAGCGGCTCGCGCCTCGCGCTGAAAGCGTTCCAGTACCCCGGGATCATCCGCCACTTCCTGGGCAAGAAACTTCAGCGCTACTCGCCGGCCAAGGTTCAAGTCCTCGGCTTCGTACACCACGCCCATACCGCCGCCGCCAATCTGGCTGACAATGCGATAGTGGGAAACCGTCTTCCCGCTCATGGGAACTGAGCCTCTGCCTTACTACTTCATGGTACCAGCAGCGCTGCTCGGCCCACGAGGACCGTGTACTCCTGAGTTCCGGTTTTTGGTGCCCGCGTTAGATTCCAGGGGTGGCCTTCATGGTAAAGATTGACACGCCTTATCCACCTGCCTGACAATGAAATGACTGGTGAGGTTCTCACAGTCCGCACACCTCTCGTGCGGAGCTGGCGAAGTGGATTATGGCCAGAATTTTATGCGTGGACGATGAGCCGAATGTGGTGGCGCTGAAGTGTGCCATCCTGGAGTCAGCGGGCCACGTGGTTACTACCGCCACTTCCGCGCACGACGCCATCGCTAAGCTGTCTCACGACATCTACGACGCCGTGGTCACCGACTGGCGCCTGGGCGATGCTAATGGCCGCGCTGTGGTGCAGGCCGCCAAGAACCGTCCCGCCCTGCCGGTGGTGGTGGTTTCCGGCTATGTCGCGGAAGCCTTTCAGGCCGCCGAGCCTCTCGCCGACCTCTACCTGGAAAAACCCGTCAACCCCGACGAACTGGTCACCATCGTCAACGAACTGCTCAAGACCGGCGAGAAAGCCGCATCGTAAATCAGTTCTCAGTTCCCGGTTCTCAGTTCTCGGTTCATTGATCTACTTGATGGATCGTCGCTGAGACTTGCGCACGCTGGCTGGCTGGTGGCCCAGGTTCGCGCCCCGCTTTTGGGCGCTAACCTGGGATCAGGAATATCCATTCCTCTCCCCATGTTCCTTGCTCTCCCCGCCCGCGCATAGAACAGCCAAAAAAACGCCGCGCCCGAAGGCGCGGCGTCGTGGCACTCGCAAATCAGCTTAGTTGGCCTGGGGAGCGGGCGCGGGCGTCATGGTTGCTGCCGTGGCTGCCGCTGCTTCTGCCAAAATTCGGTGATGGATGGTAAACAGCGCCAGCTCCAGCCGGTCCGACACGCCGATCTTGTCATAAACGTTACGCAGGTAATTCTTGATCACCTGCTCAGTGGTGCCCAACTGGGTGGCAATTTCCTTGTTCTTGTAGCCCTGAACGATCAGGGCGACGATGCGCAGTTCCTTGGCGGTTAGGCGGTCGCGCACCCGCAGCCCGACCATATCGTTTTCCGTCAGCTCGGTTGGCACAGCGAGGTCCTGCACCCAGGTTTCACCGCCTGCTACCTTGCGCACACATTCCACCAGCGCCGGGCCGGTCACGTTGCGGTAGACCACACCCTGAGCTCCAGTGCCCAGGAAGCGGCTGGAGGTCTCGCCGGTATCGGCCAGCACAATCACACGGGTCTTGTACTTGGTGGCTGCCTGCACTATGGGAGTGAGATCGGGATGGAAATTGCTCGCCACTACCACCACGGCAGCGCGAAACTTATCTACCGCCATGAGCAACTGCTCGAGGGTCTGGGCCTGGGCGACAATTCTCATGTCGTCTTCCACCGCCAACACCTTGGCGATGCCCGCCCGGAATATTGCCTGATTATCGGCCAGAATCAGTTTCAACATGGCGCGCCGCCTCCGCTGTGCTAAGTGTTGCGAACAAACTCATACGAATCAATCACGCAGGCTACCCCGCGGTAATTCTCTCCGTTGCGACCAGGAGGCGGGGTATCAGTGCGCACCACCCTCCCGCGGCCCTGGATGGTCACGTTATTTTCTCCGCCTGTTACTTCCGGCGGCAGGGTAATTTCGAACTCCACTTGCGAGCCCACATCCAGCGAGGCGTCTCCCTGGATGTACACGCCGGCGGCGCTCAGGTTGCCGGTCACAGCTTTGTGGTCATCCCCGGCTTGAGCTTTGTGAACACGAATGGGCAGTTGCAAAGGGAAACGTTTGCCGGTCCGGTTTTCCGACACGGGACCTCCTCCCGTCCAGCCCGTCACTCGGGCCATTGACTGGGTTGTAAGCTTGGCGCTTGCAAGCCTTATACCACGCCAGAGGCGGCGATTAAAAGCAGGATGTGCCGAGAGGCGTAAGCACGTTGGTTCCCATGACTTTGGTAACTACGCGGGTTCGGAGACAGCGGTAGCTGGTAGTTAGTACTCGGTAGTTGGCAATTCCAACCAACCGCCGCCCAGTTCTCAGTAACTACCAGCTACCTCTTTTCAGTCGCGCGTGAGAATGCCGCCAAAGCCGTAGCCTAGCATCAGCCCGAACAGGCCGACCACGGCGGAAGCCGGCCACAGGTAGCGCCGGGCATTGCGCCGCACATCGAGTTTCTCGCGCATCTGCAGGCGCAATTCCGCTACCGAATTGTGCAGCCGTCGGCGCTCTTCCGCGGCCCGCAGTTCCAGCACATCAGTGGGCATATTGCTTGCGCTCATACTTGTGTCCTCGCTTCATGCTGCAGCCAGATTTGGTCTTCTTTCAACACCTTGATCGTCTTTTTGGGCATGAGGCCATGGGCCCGCAGTTCTTTCAGCCCGAACACGGCCGCCATGCCTCCCACGATCGAGTACAGCACCGCTACGATAATGAAGGACAGGAACCAGCGGAACGGGTTGCCGTAGAAGGCCACGGAAATCAGGCTTACCAGGCAAAGAGTGAACAGCAGGTACGCGGTCACCAGAAAAACGATCGCCGTGGCCAGCATGGGCACGGCGGCCTTGATGGTGCGCATCTTTTCGCCCACTTCCGATTTCAGCATCGCGATGCGGGTCTGCAGAAATTCTTTCAGCTCGTCCTTCACCTCGTTGACGACGCCGGCAAAGCTTCGGCCGTTAAAATTTACAGTCTGGTCAGCCACGTTTCCCCCTCCCTACGCGCAAAAAGATTCCCAACAAAAATGCCGCTCC
>DATEGM010000132.1:0-5450 GCA_035280085.1 Terriglobales bacterium | reverse complement strand
TGCAGCGCCTGGACCCGCAGGTCGCCGTCAGCGAGGTGCAGGACATGCAGGGGGTCATTTCCGATTCCATCTCCCCGGTGCGCCTGATGGGGATTCTGATGATGGTGTTCGGCGGTGTGGCGCTGGCGCTCTCCGCGGTGGGGGTCTATGGGGTGCTGGCGCATGCCGTGGAGGAGCGCATGCATGAATTTGGCGTCCGGGCGGCGCTGGGCGCTCGCCCGCGGCAACTGCTCCGCCTGGTGCTGGGACAGGCGCTGAAACTCTCCGGCTTGGGTCTAGCTGTGGCCATCCCCGTGGCCGTGGTTTTGAGCCGGCTGATGGCTACGTTCCTTTTTGGCGTGGTCACGCTGCAGGCCGCGGTTCTGCTGGGTTTGGCGCTGCTGTTGGTGCTGGTAGCGGTGGCCGCTAGTTATGTGCCGGCACGGCGAGCGACCCGAGTGGATCCGATGGTGGCGCTGCGCTACGAATGACGAATCCCACCTGTGCAGAAAACGCAAAGGTGGGGCACCCGCAGTGATTTGAGGATGATATGGATACCGTGCTGCATGATATTCGCTACGGGCTGCGCTTGCTGCGCAGGAGCCCCGGCTTCACCGCGGTGGCTATCGTCACGCTGGCGCTGGGGATCGGCGCCAACACGGCGATGTTCAGCGCTGTGAACGCCGTGCTGCTGCGCTCGCTGCCGTTTCGCGATCCCGGTCAGGTGGTGGTGCTCTGGGAGACCAACCCGCAAGTGGAAGGTTTTATCGGGCAGCGCTTGCCGGTGCGGCTGGAGAGCTATCTGCGCTGGAAGCAGGACGCGCATTCGTTCGAGGACATGGCGGCGTACCACACCGGCATAAGCCAGGGCTCCTCGGGACGCTCGGCGGTCAACCTTACCGGCATTGCGAAACCGGAACGCGTAGAGTCGGCCTCCGCCTCCAGCAACTTTTTTTCGATGTTGGGCGTAAATGCCGAACTTGGCCGCACTTTCGCGCCGCAGGAAGGCCAGCCCGGGCAGGACCGCGTGGTCATCATCAGCCACGCCCTTTATCAGAAGATGTTCGGGGAAGGCGCGCAGGTGCTGGGCCGCGACCTCACCCTGAACGAAGTCAATTACCGCATCATCGGCGTGTTGCCTGCTAACTTCCATCTGCCCGCCATGTGGGAAGGGCTTTCGCAGGACAAGCCGGACGTATGGATTCCGATGAACACCAGCCCCAGCCAGCCCAAGGATGTTCTACAAAACAGCCAGAACGTAGTGCTGGCGCGGCTGAAGCCCGGTGTTTCGCTGGCGCAGGCGCGCAGCGAACTGCACGTGATCGAGGCCCGCCTGCGGCAGGAGAAGCCGGATGAGTATAGGGGTTACGGCACGAACGTGTTCACCGTGTACACGGAAAATGTGGCCGGCACCTTGCGGCGAAGCCTGCTGATTCTGCAGTTTGTGGTCGGTTTCGTGCTGCTGATTGCGTGCGTCAACGTTGCCAACCTGCTGCTGACGCGGGCCGCGGGCCGGGAGAAGGAAATTGCCATCCGGGTGGCGCTGGGCGCCAATCGTGGGCGCCTGATTCGCCAGGCCATGAGCGAGAGCCTGTTGTTTAGCGTGCTGGGAGGCGGCGCCGGGCTCTTGCTGGCCTGGTGGGGCATTCAGGGGGTGCGAGCCCTGGCCCCGGCCGACATTCTTGGCCTGCAGCAGCTCAGCATTGATCCCGGCGTTCTGGCCTTTACCTTGGGCGTGATGCTGGCGGCTGGGCTCCTATTTGGGCTCGCGCCTTCGTTGCACGTGGCGCGCCAGGATGTTCAGCACAGCGTGAGCAAGGGCGCGCGGGCGGGGACCGCCGGGATTTCGCGCCGGCTGCGCACTTTGCTGGTGGTGGCGGAAATCTCGCTGGCGGTGATTCCGCTGGCTGGGGCCGGCCTGATGGTGCGCACCCTGCGCGCCTTGCTGGCGCAGGATCCGGGTTTCCGTCCTCAGCAAGTGCTCACGGCACAGCTCTCGTTGCCCCCGCTTCACTATTCCAGTCCTGAGCAGCAGCGAGCCTTCAGTGCGCAGCTTTTGCAGTCAGTGCAGAGCATTCCGGGGGTGCGCGCTGCCAGCCTTTCCAGCGGCTTGCCCATGCAGAACATCAGCCTGAGCGGAATCCACCTGGAAGGAGAAAGTTCCAAGACTTCCAATCGCACAGCGGATTATCAGTACGTTTCCGAAGATTATTTTCAGGCCATGGGCTCGCCTGTTCTACGCGGACGAGGCTTCACCCGCCAGGAGGCGGAGCAGGCGGCGGGTCTGGCAGTTGTAAATCGGGCTCTGGCACAGCAGTTGTGGCCGAACCAGGACCCGGTGGGCAAGGTGCTGTACCTGGATCAAAACGGAGGCTCCACGCGCGAGCAGGTGATCGGCGAGGTGCCCGATACTCACCAATTGTCGCTCGATGCGCCTGAGCGTCCGGAGATGTATCTGCCCAAACGTGCCTACAGCGACATGAGCCTGGTAGTGCGCGGCAATGGCAATCCCATGGCCCTGGTTCCTGCGGTTACGCAGGCGGTGTTCAGGCTGGATAAGAACCTGCCCCTTTTCGAAGTGCGGCCGCTGAGCGAGGTGCTGCGCGACAGTGTTTCCGAGCAGCGCTTCACCATGTACCTGCTGATCGCGTTCGCCGGGCTGGCGCTGGCCCTCTCCGCCATCGGGCTTTACGGCGTGCTGGCCTACATGGTGAGCCGGCGAACACAGGAGATTGGAGTGCGCATGGCGCTGGGCGCGCAGGCCGCCAATGTTCTCAGGATGGTTCTGCGCGAAGGGGTGCTGGCAGCTGCGGCCGGACTCGGCTTGGGGCTGGTGGGGGCGTTGATTCTGGCGCGCATGATGTCCACGCTGCTGTTCGGCGTGAAGGCGGACGATCCCGTCACCTTCTTTGCCGTGGGGCTGATGATCGCCGCCATTGCCGTACTGGCGAGCTATGTGCCGGCGCGGCGTGCCAGCAAGGTGGATCCGATGGCGGCGCTGCGCTACGAGTAAACGTCGCCCACCCTTTGCTAAAGACGCAAAGAGTGGGGCACCCGCTCAAGTAGGGGGCACTCATTTTCAATCCTATGGTGTGGTGACTATGAAAAAACCAACTGCTGTTTTCGTTATGGTCTGCGGGCTGCTCCTGTTGGGGTTGGCGGCGGCTCCTGCTTCGGCGCAGGTGTTCAGATTTCCTAACGCGGGGTCGCAATTTCCCAACCTCCTGAACCCCTACTCTTCGGTGCAGGTGCCGCAGCCCAAGCTGACCAACACTCCGCGGCTGGACACGTTGATGAAAAACGGCAAGCTGATGCTCTCGCTCAGTGACGCGGTAGCGCTGGCCCTGGAGAACAACCTGGATATCGCGATTGCCCGCTATAACCTGTCTATCGCGGATACCGACATCCTGCGGGCCAAAGCGGGGGCGGAGATCCGCGGCGTGGCCACCGGCCTGGTGGAAGGCACGCCTGGCGGCGGCGTGGGGGGATTCGGCACCGGCGCCCAGGGTTCGGGCGCGGGCGGCACCTCGGGCGGGGCGGGCGGCGCGGGCGGCGGCGCCTCAGGACTGGTGGAATCTACGCTCGGCATAGGCACGCCGCTTCAGCCCTATGACCCACAGCTGACCGCCAAATTGTACGTTGACCATGTGGCCCAGCCGATTAACAACGCCGTGACCATCGGTCAGGTGGGCGTGTTCCAGCAGAACACTACTAACGCCAATTTCGAGTACACGCAGGCTTTCCCCACAGGTACGCAGATGCTGGTGGACTTCAACAATCTGCGCGGCACCGACAACAGCCAGTTCGACCTGCTGGTTCCGCAGGTGTTCACTCAATTTCGCGCAGAATTAAAGCAGCACCTGCTGGCCGGCTTCGGGCCGGGACCCAACATGCGCTTTATACATATCGCGAAAAACAACCGCGAAATCTCCGATGTGGCCTTTCGCAACCAGATAATTGCTACGGTGTCGCAGATTCAGAACATTTACTGGGACCTGGTGTACGCCTATGAGGATGAGAGGGTAAAGGAGCGCTCGCTGAACCTGGCGGAGAAAACGCTCTCCGACAATCGCGAGCAAGTGCGCATCGGCGCTCTTCCGGCAATCGAAGTCACGCAGGCGGAGAACGAAGTGGCCAGCCGCAAACAGGACCTGATTGTTGCCCAGACCGGCCTGCAACTGCAGCAGCTGCTGATGAAGAACGCCGTCACGCGTAACCTGAGTGATCCCTTCATTGCCGCCGCTCCCGTGGTGCCCACGGACACCATGTACGTGCCGGAAAAGGAGCCCGTGCAGCCGGTTCAGGATTTGCTGCAGGAGGCTCTTTCCCACCGTCCTGAGCTGGCCCAGGCGCGCATGGACCTGACCAATCGCGAAATCAGCCGCAAGAGCGCCAAGAATGCGCTTTTGCCCACGCTGGACCTGGTGGCCTGGTACGGTGCCTCGGCGCTGGCGGGAGAGCAGAATCCCGCCTTCACCTGCGCTCCCGGCGTGGTGCCCAATCCCAACTCGATCCAGTGCCTGCCGCCGGGAACGGTGGCCCGCACCGGCTATGGCAACGCGTTTGCCAAGCTGTTCCGCAACGATTTCCCGGATTACGCGGTTGGCTTCCAGGTCACCATTCCTATTCGCAACCGCGTGGCCAAGGCCGACCAGATCCGTTCGGAACTGGAGTACCGGCAGGCGCAGATGCGGCTGCAGCAGTTGCAGAATGAGATAGGCATCGAGGTGCGCAACGCGCAGTTCGCCCTGCAGCAGAACCGGGCGCGGGTGGAAGCCGCCACGACGGCGCGCGACCTGGCGCAGCACACCTTCGAAATCGAGCAGAAGAAGTACGCGTTAGGCGCTTCCACCAGCTACCAGGTGCTGCAGACGCAGCGCGACCTGGCCCAGGCGGAATCGGCGCGGGTGGGGGCCATGGCGGCCTATGAAAAATCGCGGGTGGAACTGGATCGCGTGACCGGCCTGACCCTGACGCACAACGGAATTGAAATCGGCGACGCCGAAAACGGACATGTTCAGAAGGCGCCGGAAATTCCCGGGGTCATGCCGCGTACTGACCTTACCGATCAGAAAGCGGCGCCGGCCGGCGACTTGCCCGGGCCCTCGCTGTGAAGGAGGAAATGACAGAGCGTATACAATCCTCGACTAAGGCCAGGATGATCCCCGGCAACCAGCCCGCTCCGCGCGTACTTGTCGCCGATGACCAGCGCGACGTCATCGAGGCGCTACGCCTGCTGCTGAAGCCGGAAGGCTACCAGATTGGCGCCGTGTCTTCGCCGGCTGGCGTGCTGGAGGCGCTGCAGAAACAGGAATTCGACGCCGCCCTGATTGACCTGAACTACACCCGCGACACCACCTCCGGGCAGGAAGGCCTGGATCTGCTCTCGCAGATTCAGGCTGCGGACAGCACCTTTCCAGTAATCGTAATGACCGCCTGGGGAAGCGTGGACCTGGCGGTGGAAGCCATGC
>DATEGM010000131.1:0-20873 GCA_035280085.1 Terriglobales bacterium | reverse complement strand
TTAGAATCAGTTACCTCGAAAATCGCCTCGGATGCCATCTTCTCTCCCTAACGCAGCCGCTCTCCCGGGGCCGCCCATTTATCGTAGCATTTGAATTAGATGCCGGACAGCCTGTTTGGTCGCAGGAGCATGGGCCAGTGCCAAAAGGGGCGGTTGGCGTGTGCCGCCCCTACGGGGCTCGCAATCCTTGTCGTCGGTGAGCGTTCCCAGGACTTCCGAGTCTGTGTGAGAACGCAGAAATCTAAACCGCGGTGGAACAATCCGTCATTCTTGAGCCGCGGAGCGGCGCCAGAATGTAGCCCCGGACGTCAGTCCGGGGTACAAAGTGGAGTAAATTCATAGCCCCAGCGGGGCGAAAGAACGTTTTCACACAGACTCTTCCGTCCTGGGCTTTACTATTTCGCGCCTACGGCGCTGGGGCCGATGGCAGGAGTGTTGGCTTTACTATCTCGCGCCTACGGGCAGGGCTCGATGGCAGGGCAGGCAGGTAGCCAGTTAGAAACCTGCCAGCCACGTTCTTGCGATGGAGTTTCAATGGCTTGAAGGGCAGCTTGGGAGAACTCGGCATTTGCAAGGGCGGCAACAAAAAGCAGGTCCTTCGGTGTGCTTCCGCGCTGCGCTTGGTCGCGCACCTCAGGATGACAAACCTCACGATGACAATATGAAAAGCTAGGTACCCAGCCAGATAGCTAGCCAGTTAGTACTTGCGCTTGATCGCGCACCTCAGGATGACAAACCTCACGATGACAATATGAAAAGCTAGGTACCCAGCCAGATAGCTAGCCAGCTAGTACTTGCGCTTGGTCGCGCATCTCAGGATGACAAACCTCACGATGACAATATGAAAAGCTACGTAGCCAGTCAGCTAGCCAGCTAGTACTTGCGTTTCATCAAGACGATCAGAATATGGAAAAGACACAGAATCAGGTAGTTAGACATCCAAGCAGTTAGGGAAGCTCTACCTGAAGTATGGCACGACAAACGCAAGGTGCCTCGACTCCGCAGAATTGCCCAGAAAGAGGCAATTCTGCTTCGCTCGGGATCACAGAGATGGAGGCCATCAGAGCTTCCCTAGTACTTTCGGAGAACGCCGATGACGCGGCCCTGAATTTGAACGGCGGCGGCGGGCAGCATGATGGGCTTCATGGTGGCATTAGAGGGTTGCAAACGGATGGTGTCGCCTTCCTTGTAGAAGCGCTTCAGGGTTGTGTCGCTGCCATCCACCAGCGCGACCACAATATCGCCATTGCGGGCGACCTTGGTTTTTTCCACCAGGACGTAGTCGCCATCGAGAATAGCCTCATCCTGCATGGAATCACCCCGAACTTCGAGGACAAACACATCGCGGGAGCGAGTGAAGTCAGCGAGAGAGATGGTTTCGGGGTTTTCCAGCGCCTCGACGGGGCGGCCAGCGGCAATGCGCCCCACCAGCGGCAGGACGGTGCCGGAGTTCCAGCCCAGCGCCTGCTTCAAGCCGCCCCGCGGAGGCAGCAGTTCAATGGAGCGGCTGCGGTTGTAGTCACGCTTCAGCAAGCCCTTTTTTTCCAGGTTGCTGATGTGCTTGTGCACGGTGGCCAGAGAATTCAGCTTCAGCCCCTTGCCGATTTCCTCGAAGGACGGCGAGTGCTGGTGCTCCTGCACGAAGCGGTCAATGAACTCGTAAACTTCCTTCTGCTTTTTGGTGAGCGACATCGCAAGCTCATTGTGGGCGAATAGAAGGCGAATGTCAATGCACTTGTGGGTGCGGTTGTCCTGCAGACCATCGGCTCTTAAGCTCGGGCAGTCTGAGCCGGCGCTTGGCGCCGGCTGAATTCCACGGCAGCTTCCACGAAAGCCGTAATCAGTGGGTGCGGCTTCTCCGGAGTAGACGAGAGCTGAGGCTGGAACAGGGTGGCAACGAAGAATGGATGCCCGGCAAGTTCGACCGCCCGGGCTTCGCCGTGCTCTGCGCGCGCCACCACCTCCAGGCCGGCCGATGCCAGTTGGGGCTCGTATTCCGGGTTGACTTCGTAATTGCAGAAGAACTGCTCCACCACTTCATTGCAGGCGTAAATCCGCTGCAGCAAGGAGCCCGGCTTCAGCCGAATGCCGGGAACGGGGCCGCAGAGCTTGGGATCAGACGGGCCGCGCTGAGGCACGGCACAGGCTACCGGAGAAATGATGATGTGCTTGGACTGGGGATTATGCTCGGCGCTGTCGGCGTCGGCGAATTTCAGGACATTGCGGGCACACTCTAACAGAGTGTGTTGGAAGCCACCTCAGGTGCCGGAGAACGGCCACTTGCGAGTGCGGGCGAACTCGATGGCGCGCAGCATGCCCTCAAAACTGCGGTAAGGGCTGCCGGGCGCGGCGATCAACCCGTCGAAACCTTCCAACATTTTTTCGCTGCCCGGCTGTGCCAGCGATGGAGTGGGCAGCCATTCGACGCCCACAGTCAGACCCAGTTTGACCGCGGAGTGCTGGAGGGCTTTGGCGATGGCCGGGTGGGTGTGGAATTCGGGATTGTAGTCGCCCACCACACCGATGCTCACGTGCGCATTCAACTTTCCTCTCACGTTCGGGCCATTTCTGGGTTGGCCGAGGACAGGTATTGAGGTCGAAACCTATTCTTACCGCAGCCTGTAAGGTATCTCAGCTTGTCGGTAAGCTCAATGTTTATCAAGCGATAGGGCACGTGAGTTTCTGCCGTGCAAACCCCCTGCCGGTTCCGGAATCGAATTGCGGGCAGTCCTCGAGGAGCAGATGCTCCTCTGGGAGAACTGGTGACAAGCAAAATAGCGAAGGCCTGGGATGTTCTGCGTTTGGTGAGGAGAGGTGGGCCGGGGCTGTGCAACATCGCGGTTACGAACTCCTGCAACGCGGCTTGTGATTTCTGCAACTTCGCGCGCGGGCGGGTGGCCGATTTGCGGTGGATAGAGGCGGACCGGTTCGGCGCCGCGCTCGATATTTTGCGGCGGCGCGGAATCCGTTACGTGAGCTTCTTTGGCGGTGAGCCGCTGCTGCACCCGCGACTTGAGGAAATGATTGCAAGCGCCGTCGAACGCGAACTGGTGCCGGCGATCATTACGAATGGGTGGCTCCTTCCCGCGCGGCTGCAGCGATTGGCTGATGCCGGGCTGAAGACAGTGTATGTCTCGCTCGATGCGGCCTCGATTGCCGCTCACGAAGCGAACCGCGGGCTGAAGGGATTGGTGAGCCGCATCCGTTCCGCCGTGGCGCAAATGCCCTCGTTGGGAATGGTTCCGATTGCGCAGGTGGCCATGAGCAGGCTGGTGCAGGACTACTCTGCGCTGGCGCCGTTTTTGCGCGAACTGGGATTTGCGGCCGTGGCCTTTTCCTACCCGCAGCAGGCACGGCTGGGGTCGTCATCGCTGGCCTGGTCGGAGAATTCGCAACTGATGAAATTTTCCAAGAACGAATTGCTGGCTGCCTTCGAAGGAGTAGATGGGTTGCGCAAATCGTTTCCGGTGAACAATCCGCGGGCTTCGGTGGCCGACATGAAGCGCCACCTGCGCGGACAGAAGGAGAAATTTGTCTGTTATGGCGGCTACAAAAGCTTCTACATGGACTGGAACTACCAAATGTGGCGCTGCGATGCGTGGAACAAGCCGCTGTGCTCGGTGTGGGAGTTCGCGGATGCGCCGCTGGTGCGAGACGGGTGCACGGCGTGCATCGCCGATTGCTACCGAGATTCGAGCGTGATGCTGCATTTTGCTGTGTCGCTGGGAGACGCGGCCGATCGGTTAGGGGAGGGCCGGCTGATCGCGGCGTTCAAAGCGCTGGCGGACAGGAGAAATCTGACTTCCCTGGCTGCGGTTGCGGGCAATTTCAAGGTGCTGGACCGGTTGGCGAGCTTGGGGTAACGCCGAAGTTGTCAATGCGCCCCGGTGGAGAACACCATGGGTACGTTGGCCTTATCGGCTTCTTCCACCTTGAACATCTGGCGCGGCTGCAGGTGCATCCAGTTGGCCAGGATCATGTCGGGCGCCTGCTGGATGCGGATGTTGTAAGTGTTGACGGAATCGTTGTAAAACTCGCGGCGGTCGGCGATCTGGCTTTCCAGTTCGGTGATGCGCTTCTGCAGCTGCAGGAAGTTATCGCTAGCCCTGAGCTGGGGATAATTTTCGGCCACGGCCAGGAGGCCGCGTGTGGCCAAGGCCATGCTTTGGTCGGCCTGAGCTTTCTGGCTGACGGTGACGGCGCGGTCATATTGCGATCGCGCCTGGGCGATCCGTTCGAAGGTGTCGCGCTCAAATTCCATATAACCTTTGCAGACGGCGACCAGGTTGGTGAGTTCGTCATGCCGCTGCTTGAGCATGACGTCAATGTTGGCCCAGGCCTTATCAATGTCGTTTTTCAGCTCGATCAGGCCGTTGTAAATCGTGACCAGATACCAGGTGAGCCCGCCGACCACGAACAAAACAGCCAGTAAGATCACGATCTGCATTGTGTGTTCTCCAACTAAATACTAATTCAGCGATCCAAAGCGGCTGAGCACAAAGCCTACCGAAACCAGAGTGAGGATTGGACCACCCCAAATATACAGGGTGGACTTCCAGGCCAGTTCGCTGAGCAGGTCGCGCTGGCTGTGCCAGGAAATCAGAAATGCTGGATTATGCGTTCCCTTCATCAACACCACTGGCGGGTGCAGGTCAAAGGGAACAACAGGCCTGGTAGGCGGCGCCATGGGGCCGTTTGCAGCGGCTGCGTTTTGGGCTTGACTGGCTGCTACCGCCGCCGCCACAGCCGGCGTGCCGAAGAGCGAGGCCAAGGCCAGTTGCCGGCGCTTTTGCTCCTCGGAATCAAGTGCGGGCACAGGATGCTGCTGATTCGGCTGCGCCGCTTGCGTTGTGGTGGTTGCAGCCATGAAGGCCGCCCCAGCACTCGCAGTTTGGGGGCTCGTGCCCATCAGACCGGCCATGAACAGTTCGCGGCGCTGCTTCTCTGCGTCGTCAATTTCGGCCGGCGGATGGGCAGGCTTCTGTGGCGGAGCAGCGGGATGCGGCGTCCCCGCGGGCACATGAAATCCCATGGCTGCCGCGAAGGCCGCCCGCGCCTGCAGTTCCTTTTCGTCGGGAGGCGGCGGAGCAGGTCGCGTCTTGATGGCGCCCGCTGCCAGTTTGCGCCAGGCAGCATCGGGGCTGTCGGAAGCCACCGGAATTTCGCGCACTTCGATGCCGGGATTCTCTGCAAGAGTGCCCAGAATGAAGAGCGCGTTCTTGGGCTTGATGCAGTACTCTTCTATTTTGATGGGGTGATCGCGTTCGACTCCATGCATGGCCAGAAAGTGCGACACATTCGACGGAATGGGATCGTCCTGAAAGAGGCCGTGCTGGTATTCCTGCTGAAAATCGCGATGGATGTCCAGTTCCGCGTCACTGGGGTCCACCAGCACCCGCCCGGTTTCGTCTTCCAGGTAGAAGGGCACGTGAAAGCGCGCGTCCACCACTTTCTTCCAACGCTTGTTCTTGCCCGACTGCACGTAAATCCAAACCATCGTGCGATGGAAGTAGCAGGGTAGCTGACTGACAGGAGCCGGGATGGTGTAGGGGCCGTTAGCCAAACCGTTGACTTCCACGAGGCCCATGGCGGCGCTGCGAATCTTGGAAGTGGGCGTGTTTTCGATCAGGCGCTTGCGCTGCAGCATGCGAAAGCCGCGGTAAAACAGGTACACGCCGGCCCCGGCGCCCACGAGCGCGTAGATGGTGGGGTCATTGGTGGATACGTAGACCAGAAGCCCCAGGCTGAAAACGGGCGCAAGCATGTACGAGCGTATGGTGCAGGAAAACAGGGCCAGTTGCACGCGAGAAATGCGGGAACCGTTACCCTCGTAATCAATCTCAAGAATCGGCCTGGGCAATGATCGATTTGGTCACTCGATGGACCTTGTCTAAGATGAGGCAGGCCCAATTCTCTGTTCGCTTGTATACTTAAGTGTTCGGCGCCTTCCGAACGCCATCGTTCTGGAGGACGCTCATATAGAAATAGGCAAATCCGACTTCTGGCGAAGACTCGTGTCGAGTGAGACCACCGACGATCCATTGAAACTTGCGGATGTTCACTGTAGACGAGTGTCGTATCGCATTGAAGTCCCATTGGACAAATTTGACGAAGGCTCGTTTAGGGAAGCGCTACGGGCACCAAAGGATACGACTCGAAACTTTCACGTCTGCGGAACGAAGAATCCTGACAAGGCAGACTATCATGTTCATTTCACGTGGCGTTTTCCGGACGAAAAGGAGCAGATTAACCTCGAGATAGAATACGTGAGGGGCCCGCAAAAACCTCGAGAAGACGAGGTTGAGCCATTTGCAGAAGATGTCATGCAATGGGTGGGGCGGTTCTTTAAATTCGGGGATGCCAATGCCAGGGTTCTGGCAGATTTTGAATTTAAGGGGGGTGCTGCCCACCCATGGTTTCCTCTTCCGTTGAAGACGAAGATAGTAGCACTCAAGAGCGATGCGGAGATTGATGGAATCGCCGTACTGCTACCCTCGCAACCACAAGGCATCGGCAGAATTTATCTTTCCGAAATTAAGGATTCTGTTTTTCTGGAGATACAGGCGGAGAGCCGAGTTGATTTTGCAAAGTTTTCGCTAAATTCGGAGCTGCAAAAAGTACGAGATTTTGCCGCTAATCTAGTTGAGGTGGAACAATGATCGCGGAAATATCGGAGAGACATAAGCAAACGTTCGATGCAGACGAAGGCATCCGCAATCCCTGGGAAGGGTTCACTCAGAAGACTTCGCATCCCTTTCCGACAGCCAAGAACCTCGACGTACCATTCTCTACCGTTTTGAATGCTGCTTTGGAACAGTCGAAGCACGTAAATATAAACTACGGTGTACTAGGCGGCAGTCCTAGAGTTGATAACACGCGCGTGCCAGTTTACATGATTCTGGATGCCATTGAATTCCACGGCACATTAGAAGGCGTCCTTGAATCCTATCCTCAGTTGACGGTTGAGCAGGTGAGGGACGCCGTTCTCTTCGCGGCGGCCGTCCTAGAGTGCCCAAGTGGCCAGTGACTTAAGACTCCTAATTGATGCCTGTGTAGAGGAACCTACCGCCCGTCAATTAATGAATGCCTCATCGGGACTCAAATCAAAATATGTCTGTGATCTTCCGGAAGTCGATGGCAAGGAAGACACGACCGTAATGGAATTTGCAAAAAGGGAGAGAAGGATCGTAGTTACAACGGACAAGGGCTTCAACGAGAAGGTCTTCCGAATATGCACGCATCCGGGAATTATTATTATCAACACGCGAAGCAAGCACCGTGCCGCTCCAGTTTTTAGGCAATTCATTTTGTCGGGGCACCGGAAATACGCTGTTGATTCTGTCACTTATATCAATGAGACTACGATCAGGGTAAAGCAGCACAATGAAAAAGTCTTAGACTTCCCTCTCCGTTAAGCCGGCGTTTCTTTCAAATCAAACTTTGTATGTTTTACCTCGCAACAACCGGGCGGGCGTGCAGGATTTCCTCCACGGCGGCGATGCCGGTTTCCAGTTCCTGATCGGTATTGTAGAAATGCGGCGAAAAGCGGACACCGGCCTTGGGGCGCCAGTCCACCAGGATGTCGCGCTTGAGCAACTGCTCGCAGACCTCCTTGGAGTTGGGCATGTCAATGGAGACGGTGCCGCCGCGCCGGTGAGGATCGCGGGGCGTGTTGACGCGCCAGCCGTGCTGGTCCGCAAGTTCGATGAGTCGCGCAGTTTGCCGGATGGATTTCTCGCGAATCTTTTCAATGCCAATTTCCGACAGAATCTTCAGGCCAGGTGACACAGTCTCCAGGGCCGGGATGTTCGGCGTGCCGTTCATAAAGCGGTACGGCGGCTCGGTGTAGCGGTTGGGTCCAACCTCGAACGCAAAGGGGTTCTGGTGAGCGGTCCATCCGGTAAAGGTGGGCTGAAGTTTGCGCCCCAAGTCTGGCCGGACGTAGAGGTAGGAGGTACCGGGCCCGCCGCACAGCCACTTCAGAACGCCGCCGCAGGCGAAGTCCACCTCCAGCTGCTGCACGTCAACGGGGACGGTGCCCAGCGACTGAAAGGTATCGAGCACGACGTGGGCGCCTACCTTGTGGGCGCGTTCCACGATGGCGCGGGCGTGGTTGATATATGCGCTGCGAAAGATAACGTGCGAAACGGGCACCAGCAGCGTGTTTTCATCAATGGCTTCGAGCAGGCGCTCGGTGGGCACGTGGATGCCGTCGTCGCACTTGACCATGTGCACGCGTGCGCCGCGGCTGCGCTGCGCTTCCCAGAAATACATGACCGAAGGAAAGTTCAGGTCGCTATAAACCACCTTGTTGCGCTTGCCGGAAAAATCGAAGCAGGAGGCGACCACGGCCTGGCAGGTAGTCACGTTCTGAAACGTAGCCACGGAGCCGCGAGCTGCGTTCATGAGAGCGCCGATCTGGTCGCCAACCTGGCTGGCCAGCATCCACCAGCGCTCTTCCCAGGCACGCACGCCGCGCGTAGCCCAGGTATCAGCATAGTTGTGCAGGGCGTTGTAAACGCCGCGGGGCATGGCGCCCAGCGAGTTGCTGATGAGGTAGGTGGTACGCTCCAGAATGGGGAACTCAGGGCGGTAACGCAGAAGGTCGTCGGTCATGACTCGGATATTGTAATGTTCGGGCGGGAATTCTTCATGGCCAGGTAAAAAAGGGTGAGAACAACCACGTAAATGACGCCGCTGATGACGATGAGATGGGAGTAGAACCAGGTTCCCGCCAGGGAAGCCAGCACGATCACAATGCCCGCCGCGGAGAGCCATACTCGGCCGCGCGGGCGCATAGGCAGGGCCGCCAGTTGCGCCGGTGACAGCTTGCGCCGGAAGGCAATGTGGGCGGCAAGCGTGACCAGCCATACGAGCATGACTCCGAACAGGGCAGCGCCCAGCAGGGAAACGTAGGCGGATTGCGGCGCCCAGCGCTCAAAGATGAGGGCCAGCAGGATTCCGAAGCAGGAGGCAAGCAATGCCAGGAGTGGGGCACCGGTGCGAGTCAGGCGACCGAAGCGAGTGGGGGCATAGCCGCCGCGTGCCAGGGAGAACAGCATGCGGGAATCCGCGTAAAGGCTGGCATTGGCCCCGGAGAGCGCGGCGGTCAGCACCACGAAGTTCATGATGTTCGAAGCGGCGGGCAGACCGGCAATGCGGAACACGGTTACGAAGGGGCTTTCGGTCACGCCGGCGCCGTTCCAGGGCATTACTCCAACCAGGATGGCGATAGCGCCAAGATAGACGAAGGTCAAAACCCCGAAAGTGGTCAACACAGCTCGCGGCATCTCGGAGGCAGAACGCGATTCCCCCGAGGAGATGGCCACGAACTCTATCCCGGCAAAGGTGAACAGCGCGAATGACATTGCCGACCCAGGGGCCCATACACCCTTAGGGAAGAAACCACCATGAGCGGTGTACTGCGGCGCTACCCGGCCCTTCAGCAGAAACAGGGCGCCAATTACGATAAAGGCGGCAATGGTGACCAGCTTTACCATCGCGAACCAGTATTCAACTTCGCCAAAACCGCCGACGGAGAACAAATTCACGCTTATTAGGAGGGCGGAGAAAATCGCCACCCAAATGAGGGGATGCACCTGGGGCAGCCAGTAGGACATGTAAGTGGCGGCGGCCACCATTTCACTGCCAATGGCGATGGCGAGAGCCACCCAGAGTCCGTACCGGGAAATGAATCCGGCCCAGGAATTGAGGTAGAGCTCGGCATAAACGCCGAAAGAGCCAGCCGCCGGGTGCAAACTGGCCAGTTCGCCAAAAGCCACGGTAACAGTCCAGCTGATGAGAGCGGCCACCAGAAAGCTGAAGATAACGGCGGGGCCGGCAATCTGAATGGCCGCGCCGGAGCCCAGCAGCAGGCCAGTGCCAATGGAGCCGCCAACGCCCACCATGGCCATCCGGCCGGCACTCAACTGCCGGTGCAGGCCGGCTTCACGGGTGTCAGCCGGGGCCTGGGTGGGAACTCCGGGACTGGCAGGCATGCGGGTGACATTACCAGAAGAGGGCGACAGCCCAAAACCTGCTATTTCCGCAACCGAAAGTACCGGCGCCGGAGCCCTGCCCCGGGTTCGAACTACACTTTAGTAACCTGCGTTGTACCTCCGCAGCATTGCTGGTGACAGGGGTTCTGCCTACAATTCAGACGTCCCCCGAAACGCGCACATCCATGCTTGACCTCAGCAGACGCTCGGACAAATCCGATATTGCCAAGCGGCGGGAGAAGGCCGAGAAGTACCTGCAAAAAGGCAAGATCACGGCAGCGCTGGACGAATATGTCGCGATCCTGCACGAAGATCCGGAGAACGACAAGATACGGCAAGCGGCGGCCGACCTCTACGTACAGGTAAACGACACCCAGCAGGCGGCCAAGATGCTGGGAGAACTTTTCTATCGTCAGGTGGATGCGGGCGACAGCACCAATGCCACCCTTACCTATAAAAAGCTGATACGCCTTACCAAGCCGACCTTTGAGCAGACCTTCCGGTATGCGCAATTCATCGAAGCCAGCAACCGAAAGGAAGCGATGGATGCTTACGAGGTTGCGCTTACCGGCTTCACCGCACAGCGCAACAACAAGCGGGCGCTGGCGGTATTGGAACGTATTGTGTTCCTGGAGCCGACGGGGCAGAACTTCTGGCGCGCGGGAGAGCTGGCGCTGGAGATGGGCGAAGGCAAGAAGGCGGGCGTTTGCTTCCTCAGCGTGGGCGAACTAGAACAGAAATCGGGCGGCAACTCGGGGCCATGGTATGAACGCGCCTATCGCGCCGACCCGAGCAATCCCGAAGCGGCACTGGCCTACGGCCGCCTGACGGTGCAGCAGAACAACTTCCTGGAAGCGCTGCAGGTGCTGCAGCCGCTGATGAAGGACCGGGCGAAGGCGGCCTCGGAGGTGCGGGACCTTTACGGGCGAGCACTGATGGGCACCGGCCGGCTGACGGAAGCGGAGCCGATTCTGTGGGAGCTTTTCGAGCAGAGTCCGGAGCGCGCGCAGCAGATTATGGACCTGGTGGCGGCCTACATTGACGCCCAGCAGGATGCGGCGGCAGTGGCTCTGGCGCGCAAGCTGGAACGTTTTCTGCGGGGCAAGGGCAACCGGCGGGAGTTTGTAGGCATGCTGGCGCAATTGCTGGAACAGCACCGGCCTTCGGTGGAGATGCTGGAGTACATGGCCGAGCTGTTCAACGGATCGAACAGGGAAGCCGATTACTGCCAGACGCTGATCAAGCTCTTTGAACTTTATTACGCAGCAGGAAACTTCACCAAGGCGGGCGACGCCTTAGACCGGGCAGCGGAGGTGGATGCCTACGAACCCGGCCATCACAGCCGACTGGAGATGCTGCGCGGGAAAATCCCGGAGGCGCGGCTGAACGCAATCGCCGGGCGCTTCACCGTAGTGAGCAAGCCTCCGGAGGCGCAGCAGCAGGAAGAAGAAGCCGACGAGCACAGCATGCTGCAGGACCTGATGCTGCAGGCGGAAATTCTGGTGCAGTACGGAATGCGGACCAAGGCGCAGGAACGGCTGCTGCGCATCCAGCAGTTGTTTCCGCATGAGGAGGACCGCAACGAAGAACTGCGCCGGCTATATATGAACGTGGGGCTGATGCCGACGTATTCAGGGGAGGAGGCCGCCCCCATCGCCGCGGCGGCGGCAGCCGGGGCAGGAACCGCTCCCACGCTTGTGATTCCGCCGCAGACGCCAGAGCCGGCTGCGCCGATTGCTGACCGCCGCACACACACGCCTCCTAAAGAACCAGACCTGGAGGTCAACAGCCTGCAGTGGGTGACGGAAACCGCGCGCAAGCTCTACCAGCAGGCCAATGTGAAGGGAGTGCTGGGCGCGGCGCTGAACGAAATCGGCATGCGCTGGGGAGCGGTGCGTTGCGTTGGCGGCCTGCGCGGCCCGGGCAAACCGCCTTCGCTCGTCCTGGAATATGCCGGGGCGGGAGTTCAGGGCACGGAACTGCCGGTGCGAGTGAAACTGCTCTCAGCGTTACAGGATTTCGCGATTCAGCGCGGAGCGGTGGTGATCCCCGATGCGACCAGAGAAGCGGACCTGAGCGGAATAGCTGGAGAGCTCAACTCATTGGGCCCGGGCGCGCTGATGCTATTGCCCTTGAGTGACGGCGCCGACCAGGTTGGCGTGCTCATCCTGCAGAGTCCAGCGGGTTCGGACTGGCGGCAGAGCGACCTGTTGCTGCTGCGCACGCTGAGCGATCAGATTGTGCTGGCGCTGCACAATGCGCGGCTGCGCCGCCTGGTGCGCAACCTTTCGGTGACCGACGAAAAATCGGGCCTGCTGAAGCGGGCGTCTTATACGGATGTGCTCATGTCGGAGGTGGCGCGCTCCTCGCAACAGGGCACGCCTACCACCGTCATGCTGATGGAATTCGGCAAAAACGCAGCCATGGTGAAGGAGTTCGGGCAGAACGCCGTGGAGACGCTGATGCGGGAGGTGAGCCAGTCCATCTCCACGCACATCCGGCAGGCTGACGTAGCCGTGCTTTACGATTTGACCACAATTGCCCTGATCCTTGCCGATACGCCCGAGCGTGGCGCGCTGCTGGCGCTGGAAAAACTGCGGCGCATTTTGGCGGATGTTCGCCTGCCGGGGCGGGACGCGCCGCCACCGAATACGGTGGGGGTGGCCGAGGCGGTGACCCGGCCGGCGTATGATGCGGCGGACATCGTCACCGAAGTGATCAACCGCGTGGAGACGGCGCTGGAAAAAGGCCGTGCAGCCAGCAACCGGGTGTGCGCGCTGCAATCAGAATTTGCGGCGGCATAGTCCACCTCTGCCACAGAGACAGGGAGGCACGGAGAAATTTAAGATTGGTGATTGTAGATTGAAGATTGAACGGCGAAATCGTTGGTATGTGCGCTACCTTGGTCTGAATGCCGATTGCTGTGTGCTGACTGCTGCTTTTCCATCAGCAATCGTCATGCAAAACATTCCATTACATTCGTAATCTGGGCTGCGGCCGACCTCGGCTTTAGGATGATGATGAAGCCGGGCCCTGCGCCGTGTTGAGACTTGACTACATTTCCTGCCTGCTGACTGTGCTCTCCACTGTTTTGATCGGGAAACGATATTGGCATGGCTGGATACTGGCCGGCGTGAACAGCGTGGTTATCTGCGTGATTGCCAGGAACACGGCCCAGTTTGGCTTCATTCCCGCCAACGTCTTCTGTCTCGGCCTGTATGTTTACAACGTGTGGAACTGGCGCAAGCCAGAGGCCGCTCCGCCGCGCCCGCGGCACTGAGCCTGATTTTCACCACAGAGACACAGAGGCACAGAGGAATTGAGGATTGTTGATTGATGAATGGAAAGCAGCAATCAAGCATTCAATCAGCATTCAGCCAGCCTGGGCGGATGTAAGCAGAAAATGTGTTAGGCGCTTATCGAGAATCGTCAACCACAAATTCTCCTCTGTGTTTCCGTGTCTCTGTGGCAAGTTTCTCGCCCCTCGCCAAGGCCGCCCCGCAGTTGCTAGACTGATAAGTTTGGCTGCGGCTGAACAAAATCCTCTGTAGCAGGTTCCCCGATGTTGAAGGTGAATGAAATTGCCATCGTCAGCGGCGCGCGCACGCCGATGGCGGATTATCAGGCAGGCAAGCTGCGCTATTTTACGGCGCAGGAACTGGGCGCGATCGCGGGCAAGTGCGCCATCCAGCGCGCCGGGCTCGATCCCCAGGAATTTGACCATTGCGTGATGGGCAACGCGCAGCAGACCTCGGGCGATGCCCTCTATGGGGCGCGGCACGTGGCGCTGAAGGCCGGGCTGCCCATCGAGACTCCGGCGCTGACGGTGAACCGTTTGTGCGGCTCGGGCATGCAGGCGATTGTGAGCGCAGCTCAGATGATGCAGTTGGGCGAAGCCAGGATGGTGCTGGCCGGCGGCATGGAATCCATGTCGCAGGCGCCACATGTGATTCGCGGGGCGCGCTACGGCTTGAGCCTGGGCGAGGGCAAGCTGGAAGACTCGCTGATGGTGGCGCTGCTGGATACTCAATGCGGGCTCTACATGGCCAACACAGCCGAGCTCTATGCCGAGCAGCAGGGCATTGGGCGGGAGGCGCAGGATGAGTTTGCACTGCGCTCGCAGCGACTGGCGGATGCCGCGTACAAGGCGGGGCGTCTGCAGGAAGAAATTGTGCCGGTGCAGCTGAAGAATAAGCGTGGCGACCTGGGCGGGGAAATGTTCAGCGAAGACGACCACCGGCGGGCCAACAGCAGCATGGAAGGACTGTCTAAGCTCAAGCCCGCATTCGGAAAGAACGGCACCGTCACGGCCGGCAACGCCAGCGGTATTGTGGATGGCGGCGCGGCCGTCGTGATGCTGCCGCTGGAAGAAGCGCAGAAACGCGGGCTCAAGCCCCTGGGGCGCCTGGTGAGCTGGGGAATAGCGGGAGTGGAGCCGAAGCTGATGGGCCGCGGGCCGGTGCCGGCTTCGCGCCTCGCGCTGCAGAAGGCGGGGCTCAAGCTCGAAGACATTGACCTGGTCGAAGTCAACGAGGCGTTTGCTGCGCAATACCTGGGCGTGGAAAAGGAGCTTGGCCTCGACCGCAACAAGGTGAACGTCAATGGTGGGGCGATCGCGCTGGGGCATCCGCTGGGAGCAACCGGTACCCGGCTGGTGATCACGCTGCTTTACGAGTTGCGGCGCAGAAAGAAGAGATACGGTTTGGCGACGGCGTGCATTGGCGGCGGGCAGGGCATCGCGGTGATTGTGGAGAGTTTGTCCTAGTCCGCGAAAAATTCATCGCCACGGATTTACACGGATGTTCACGGATAGTGATTTTCTTGATTTCATTTTCTCGGTGTTCCTCCGTGTCCTCTGTGGTTAGAGAAGGAATTTTATGCAGATAAGGAAAGTTGGCGTGCTGGGTTGCGGGTTGATGGGTTCGGGCATCGCGCAAGTAAGCGCGACCGCCGGATTCGATGTCACCGTGCTTGAAGTGGAGCAGAAGTTTCTGGACAAGGGATTCGTCGGGATTGAGAAGTCATTGGCCAAACTGGGCGAGAAGGGCGCGCTCAAGGAGACGCCGCAGGCGGTGCGGGCGCGACTGAAGGGCACGACGCGGCGTGAAGACCTGGCGGACTGCGACCTGGTTATCGAGGCCGTAATCGAGAATGTCGAGGAAAAGCGCAAGATGTACTCGGCGCTCGATGCCATCGTCAAGAAAGAAGCCATTTTCGCCAGCAACACCTCCTCCATTTCGATCACCGAATTAATGACCGCCACCAAGCGGCCGGAGCGGTTCGTAGGGCTGCACTTCTTCAATCCCGTTCCCTTAATGAAGCTGGTAGAGGTAATCCGAACGATTGCTACCGCTGATGATGTTTATGAGACCGCATATGATTTTGGCAAGCGCGTGGGCAAGGTGCCGGTGCGCACCAGCGACAAGAGCGGATTCATTGTGAATCGGCTGCTCGTGCCTTACCTGCTCGACGCGGTGCGCGCCTACGAAGAAGGCGTGGGCTCAATTGAAGACATTGACCAGGCCATGAAGCTGGGCTGCGGCTATCCCATGGGGCCATTTACGCTGCTGGATTTTGTGGGGCTCGACACCACGTACTACATCACGCATGTGATGTTTGAGGAGTTCAAGGAGCGGCGCTTCGCCTCGCCGCCGCTGCTCAAGCGCATGGTGCTGGCGGGCTGGTATGGGCGCAAGTCGGGCCGGGGCTTTTACGACTACAAAGATCCGCAGAAGCCGATGGCGCAGGATGCCGCTCTGCGCGGTTTTGCCGCCGAACAGCCAGCCGCTAAGATCGCTTAATTCATTGGCCACGGATTAACACGGATCGACACGGACCATAAATCAGAAGGATGATTATTATGTCTTCCCCTCCTGCTCCTGGCAGTTTCGAAAATATTCTGTTGGAGAAGAAGAACGCCATCGCCTATGTGACCGTGAACCGGCCTAAGGTGCTGAACGCGCTGAACATGGCCACCATGGAAGAGCTGCGGCGGGCGTTCCACGGCATCAAGCAGGATACGGAAGTCAGGGTGGTGATTCTAACCGGCGCAGGCGAGAAAGCTTTCATTGCCGGCGCGGATATAAGCGAGCTGGCGCGCAACAACCCGGTGGAGGCGAAAGCCTACACCCACCAGGGCCAGTCGGTGCTGAACCTGATTGAAAACTGCGGCAAGCCGGTGATTGCCTGCATCAACGGGTTCGCTCTCGGCGGCGGCTGCGAAATTGCCATGGCCTGCACCATGCGCCTGGCCAGCGAGACCGCGAAATTCGGGCAGCCGGAGGTGAAGCTGGGCATTATCCCTGGATATGGCGGCACGCAACGCCTGCCGCGGCTGGTGGGTAAAGGCTTGGCCATGCAACTGGTGCTGGCGGGAGAGATGATCACGGCCCAGGAAGCGCACCGAATCGGGCTGGTCAATGAAGTTGTAACCGCTGCCGAACTGATTCCGCGGGCAGAAGCGATTGCGCAGAAAATCATTGCCAACGCGCCGCTGGCGGTGCAGTGGGCCATGGAGGCTGTAAACAAGGGAATGGAGATGCCGCTGGCCGAAGGACTTTTCCTGGAAGCCACATTGTTTGGTTTGTGCTGCGCGACCGAAGATAAGAGAGAGGGCACGACCGCGTTCCTGGAGAAAAGAGCGGCGAAGTTTAAGGGGAAGTAGTCAGGAGTGGAGGTCGCGAAAAGCGCGCTCGGACTGCTATTGCCAAGCATTGCTGGGAACGAAGGAAACGCAAGGTCCTTCGACTCCGCCGTCTGATTCGCAAGCGAATCAAACGGCTTCGCTCAGGATGACAATTCATCTAATATCTCACTTCTGACAACCGAGAACTGACAACTGAGAACTGACGACTGCATGGTGAAGGCAATCCACATTGGCCGGTCGGTCAGCACGACGGCAGATTTTAGAGCGCTGGTGGAAATATTGGAAGCGCTTGGACTGGAGAGCGAGTCGGCCGCGGGGGAGCGCAGAAACCGGGCTGTGACCCTGGCAGCGCCCGCTGGCAAGCTGAGCCTGGGGTCCAAAGAATCGGGCAATTTGCGCGGACGGGCAGAAGGAACCGACTTGCTGCTCGAGGTGACGGATCCGGACTCGGTGTACGCGCTTCTGGAAAAGCGCGGACTGAAGCTCATTTCCGACCATCACGAGGGAAGTTCGCGGCTGTTTCTGGTGGAACTGCCGGGCGGAGTCAAGGCGGCATTTTTCGGCGTTTCGGGCGCGACCACACCCGCAGTAGAAGGGGAGCTGAATGCCCGCGGGCTGCATTTTGGCATTGTGGTCAGCCGGTTTAATTCCTTTATCACCGATCGCCTGCTGACTGGAGCGCTGGACGGGTTGCGCCGCACCGGAGCTCGGGCAGAGGACATTGAGGTGATGCGCGTTCCGGGCGCCTTTGAGATTCCCGCAGCCGCGCGCGCTCTGGCCGAAACCGGCGATGTGAACGCAATTATCTGCCTGGGTTGCCTGTTGCGGGGGGAAACGCTGCACTACGAGGTGATTGCCAATGAAGTGGCGCGCGGCATCGGGCAATCGGCACAAGAGACCGGGGTGCCGCATGCGCTGGGCGTTCTGACCTGCGACACGCTGGAGCAGGCGATTGATCGCGCCGGGCTGAAGAGCGGCAACAAGGGTTTCGAGGCAGCGCTCTCGGCAGTAGAGATGGCGAAACTGAAGCGCGCCGTGGGCGGGCCCGATGCGGCAAAGAAGGCGCTCGGCCAGCGGCAAGCGGCCATCGGCAAAAACAAAGTCCAGGGCCAAAATCGGCGCTTGGGCAAAAGTCGCTAACGAAGAGACGAGAGCCGAGAGGGAGCGCCCAAGAGCTTCGACCAGAGTTACAGAACATTTTCCCGTTGCGGCAACCTGCTAAGCGCCGATGCTTTAAACTGACCACTGGCAACTGGAAACTGACTACTGCTTCATGGGTACGCGGCGCAAATCACGGGAACTGGCCCTGCAGATGCTTTTTCAGGCGGATATGGGCGGGCAAAGCATGGAACAGGTGCGGCGCACTTTTTGGGGAGAGCGCGGTCCAGTGTCGCAGGAAGTGCGCAACTTCGCAGAAGACCTGTTTCGCACGGCCATGGAGCGGGCGGGAGAAATTGACGAACTGATTGAACGCCATGCTCAGCACTGGCGCATGGAGCGCATGGCGGCGGTGGACCGCAACGTGCTGCGCAGCGGCGTGGCGGAATTTCTGGGCTTCCCGCGCACCCCGAAGCCGGTGGTGATCAATGAGGCGCTGGAAATCGCGCGCAAGTTCTCCAGCCCCGAGTCAGTGCAGTTCATCAATGGCGTGCTGGACAGCGTGGCGCGGGAACTGGACAGCGCGGTGGCGCCGTCGCGGGAATAAGCCCAGGGGCGGAATGTATGAAGTGGTCCGACGAAGCTAACGAGATCATGCAGGAGTTGTTGCGGGAACTGCCGGCCCCCTCCCGGGCGGTGGTGCAGGAGGCTACCGAACTGCGCGCCGAGACTCTGACCGACGAAGCGGGGGAAGATGAAGTCTCGATGGAGACGGCGGTGCAGGCGTTTGTGGAATCCACACCCTCCGACCTGCGGAACCGCCTGAAGCACACACTCACCTACCACGGCATAGATCCGGAAGACTACGCGGCGGCGTTCTCGTCCGAGTAGCATTCAGCAATCAGCCACAATTTCTTGAGAGCGGGGGCGGAACTTCTGGCCGGAAGCTTTCGTTTGCCCAACTACGGCCGCAACGCGACCAGATTGGGCGGGCAGGCGGCGGAGGTATTGCTGCACAGGGAAACCGGAATCTGGCCCAGGTCGGTGAAGTTGCTGGCCGCGTCCAAGTGGTGAACAGTACCGTCACTGGCGCCCACATACATGTCCTGGCCGGACAAAGTCAGGGCGGCGCTCAGGAGCGTGGCGCTGGGATTAAGAGCGATGGCGCGCACCGAGTTGGTAGCAACGTTGTATACAGTAACGGAGTTCAAGTTACTGATTACGTAGATGCGAGCGCCGTCCGAAGAGACAAGAACCTGGGTGGGCGTGAACGGGCCCTGACCCAAGCCGTGAGGGGCGCTGGCGGTTGCGGTCACCGGGGGCGGACAGCCGGCAGCAGTGGTATTAACAGCAATCGTGGTAACCGCGTCAGAGGTGACCGCGGCGATGGTTTTGCCGTCGGGCAGAGCCGCAAGCAATGGAGGCGCGGGGGTACTCACGCTGGAAGTGTTTGGGGACTGGGGCACCCCACTGTCACAGCCGTTGAACAGGCTGACGGTGGAGGGCGCGCCAGCTACAAATCCGAACGCGCCAGTGGTCAGGAAAGTAGCCTCTGTAGCCGCTCCGGGAAGATTATTGATGGTCTTCAAGGCGCGAGTGGTCGAGTACACGTAGAGTTTGCTGCCGGCAAGCAGGTAGGCGGTGCTGCTATCGGGAGAAAAAGCCGCCGCCGTCACCCCGGAAAGCAGCAAAGGGGTTAAGGTGCTGGCTTTGGAGTTGACGATGTAGACCACATTCGGATTAGCGGTCGTATCGGAGACGATGGCCAGTGTGCCGTCAGGAGAGGCGGCAAGCGCCTTTCCCGTCACATTGCTCACAGTGGTGAAAGTATTTCCTGCTGTGGCCAGAATCCGCAGCCCGGCGCCGGTTCCAAAGTAGATGTGGGCGCCAGTCGGATCCATCACCATGGAATTGGGCGGAGAAGGCAGCGGTATCGCGGTGCCGGCTGTGTTGTTCTGAGTATTGATTGGTATAAGAGAAGCGTTGCAACCGGCGACTCCGTAGCAGCCGGTGCTGGCGACGTAGACCGTGGCCGCCACTGCGGTGCCGGTCACCATGGTACTGACCACATTGCTGGAATAGACTGCGTACAAGTTCACGTTGCAGCTCGGGGGAGCGCATACCGGGAAGACGGCGGCCCCTCCCGGGCTCACCGCAGTGACGCTGCTGTTTTTGGCGGTGGCTACGCCAGGCTGAGAACTGAGCCAGGTGAGACCTGACCCAGTAATGGCATTCCCCTGCGAGTCGATCACCGTGGGCACGAGGTTCGAACTACTGCCGCTGGCGAGTGATAAAGAGCCAGTGCCGGTGTTGGAAGCCACCACAGAAATGGACTGCACCGGGCAGACCTCAAAAGTCGCGCTCTGGCCGTTAAGGCCGCTACTGCTGGCAAAAATGTGGGTCAATCCCGGCACGGCGGCGGTGACCTGCACCTGGTTGCTCTTCAGACCGGCTGCGGTTGTACTGGTTTTTGCCACATTGGGGTCAATAACTGACCAAGTCAGGGGTCCGACGAACGGAGTGATATCGCTGGTGCCGCTGAAAACGGTGGCTTGGAAGTTTTCCGTCTGGTTCTGCGGCACACAGGCGGGGGGCGGGGAGTCAACCGAGCTGGCTACGATGTTCGTCACCGCAGGGTGGACATACACCACCGTCATGGGACTCGGTGTGCCAAAGCCGGAAGCGCGCGCAGTAACCACGCCGGGTAAACCGGGATTGCAGACAATGAAATTCGGGCCCCAGCTGCCGGCGCAAGCCAAGCCGCTGGGAGAAAAGGACAACACAGCCTTGTTACTGGATAGGAAGGTTATAGGCGTGCTGATGACCGTCTTGTTCTGGGTAACGCTGGCGCTGAACTGAAGTGTGGAGCCGACGTTCATTGAGGCCGTAGGACTGGGGCTGAGGCTGACCGTAATGATAGGGGGAGACGATTTGCCGCTGCCGCTGCCGCAGCCGAGAGAGCTGAAACTAAAGATCAACGTGAGAGCAGCGCCCGCGAAACAGGGACCCAGTTTGCTAATACGACTCATCGAACCTCCCCGTCCAATCGAGGGATCAGACGGAAATCCAGGCATGTTGTTCCTGAAACCTTCAGTCTAGATGCTGGGCTTTTTTTCGGTCAAGTTGAGCCG
>DATEGM010000130.1:0-16821 GCA_035280085.1 Terriglobales bacterium | reverse complement strand
CAGGTAAAGCGAACCCGGTTTGTTGCCCGCGAAAGCGGCGGTGGAAAGCAGCACTGCCAACGCCAGAACCAGGCCGCCTGTGTACTTGGAGTATTTCATTTTTGCCCTCTTCTTTCTCCCCTGTGGGATGTTGAGCGGCCCGGGCGGCCCGGCGAAGATGCTTTCCTTCTGCCGATGGCCTACAATGTGCTGGGGTTAAACGTACGAGGGCCGGCCGCGAGGACGCTCCCTTTTCTCGATTTTTCTCACCTGGGCCGCCAAACCGCGGGTGAGAACAATCCTTCGTTTAGCCCCTTTTGACTTTTTGCGACTTTCTGCTTCTGCTTCAGGTACTGAAACTCAATTACGTCGCGCCCGCCCCGAAAGTTCCACAATGCGATGTTTTCTTCGGCGTCGCGTGCTCACATCATTTGACGACCTCATACGCCGGAGGGTAGCAACTAAAATCGCGCCGTTGCGCAATTTGGTTCGCAACAGGCGGCAACTGTTCTGTGCAGGAAATGGCGGCATGCTGAACCCCTCAGGTGTGTGTAGGCTGGCGTCATGCCGAAGGCCTTCCTCAGGTGTGTGTAAGTCCGGCGTCATGCTGAAGGCCTTCAGGCCTGAAGCATCTCGCGTGCACTGGCAAAATTTTCAGGGCTGCACGCGTGATACGTCCCGGTGCCTCAGCATGCGATAAGAAGGGAATACTATCCTGGCGCTTTCGCCGGCAGCGATCATGTGTTTCAGCTCACCGTCAGCACCACCTTGCCGTAGTTCTTTCTCTCCAGCATCAGCCGGAATGCGTCTCCCGCTTTGGCCAGAGGAAGCACATGCCCGACTACCGGCCGCAGCTTGCCTGCTTTGATCCATCCTGAAAGCTTCTCCCACGCCGGCCGCATGATGTTCTCTTTCAGGGACAGCCGGCTCAGCCACAGCCCATGCGCGCTCGATGCTTTCGCATACATGGCCCGTGTGTCGAACTTGGGCTGCTGCCCGGTGGCGGTGCCGTACAGAATCACGCGCCCAAAATCGCACAGGCAGCGCAGGCTCTTCGCGGTGTGTTCTCCGCCCAGCATTTCAAATACCGCGTCCACGCCCTCCCCGCCGGTCAGCTCTCCAATCGCCTTCTCGTAGTCCGCCTGCTTGTAATTAATTCCATGCTCCAGGCCCAGCTCTTTCACCCGCGCTAATTTTTCCTCGGAAGAAGAAGTGCCGTAGGTTTCCACGCCCAGAACTTTGCCGATTTCCACCGCCGCCGTGCCCACGCCGCCGGCCACAGCGTGAATCAGCACTCGCGGGCGATGCCCGTCCCGCGCCGCTTCCAGCAGCCCTGCTTCCCAGTAAGCCAGGTACGCGGTGAAGTAGTTCACCGGAAATGCTGCCGCTTCCGGCGCGCTCCACCCCAGGGGCCACGGCCAGAGCAGGTTGCGCGGCGCGGCAATCTTCTCCGCGAAGCCTCCCATCTGCGTATACCCCATCACCCGCTCGCCTGTTCCCTCCACTACGCCCGCGAACTCCCGCCCCGCGATCACCGGCGGAGGCGGAGTACCCGGATACCCGCCCTGCGCCATTATCACGTCGGCAAAATTCACCCCCGCCGCCTGCACCCCCACCAGCACCTCGCCCGGCTTCGGCTGCGGCTCCTCAACTTCCTGCAGTTGCAACACTTCCGGGCCGCCAAACCGCTCGATCACAATCCCCTTCATGATTTCTCCCCGCCTACGATTTTAGAAGCTGAACGCCCCTCCCATGAACCACCCTGCCCGACATACAAGTCACCCTCTCCCATCCCGGCTCATCTGATAGGGGAACACGCGAGCCGGGCTCGTAGGAGTTTTCCCGGACTCAGATTAGGTACTCTGGTATATACTTCCCGCGTGTCGGCATTTTGTCACGTGCCGGCGGACGAAGCCTATTCATTCGTGTTATACGCTTCGTCATAAATCCCTCCGGCCGGCGGTTGGCGGCTGGGCTTTAGCTGTACGGGACGCCACTTGGGCCCCGGTTCACGGCCTTTCCCCTGGCCTGGTTACCGCGGCTTGGGACCGGATTCGCCCCGAGGAGGTTTCTCCTTGGATCTCATACTTGTTCGCCTCATTTTCATCCTGGTTGTAGGCACCGCTTGCTACGTTCTTGAACCCTTCGGCTTGACCCGCCCCGTGGATGGCGCTGTGGGCGCCGTTATTGGCATCGGCGTCATTCTCTTCGAGATGCGCCTGCACAAAGTCAGCCTGAAACGGCTTATCGGCGCCGCCATTGGCAGCGTGCTGGGCATTCTCGGCGCCTATCTCTTCAGCCTGGTCATTCGCAACAGCATTAGCGCCGGCAGCACGCAAAGTTTTCTGCAGCTGCTGGTCATGCTGCTCATGGCCTACATCGGGCTGATCGTTGGCGCCAATAAAGGAGACCTGCTCAACCTGGCCGCTCTGGGTGGAATTTTCGGCGGCGAAAAGCAGGGACGCAAGGCCTACAAAATTCTCGACACCAGCGTCATCATTGATGGCCGCATCGCCGACGTGGCCGAAACCGGCTTCCTCGACGGCATCATCGTTATCCCCCAGTTCGTCTTGCGCGAGCTGCAGCTGGTCGCCGACTCCGCTGACTCGCTCAAGCGCAACCGCGGCCGCCGCGGCCTCGACATTCTGCAGCGCCTGCAGAAAGTCGCTTCCCTCAACATCCAAATTGTGGAAGACGATTTTCCCGCTGTCCGCGAAGTAGACATGAAGCTCATCGAACTGGCCAAGGTCTACGAAGGAAAAATCATCACCAACGATTTCAACCTGAACAAAGTCGCCCAGCTGCAAGGGGTGGAAGTTCTGAACATCAACGAGCTGGCCAACTCGCTCAAGCCCATCGTGCTGCCCGGCGAGATCATGCGCGTGTTCATCCTCAAGGAAGGCAAGGAATACAACCAGGGTGTGGCTTACCTGGACGACGGCACCATGGTGGTGGTGGATAACGCGCGCAAGATGATCGGCAAGAACGTGGATATTTCCGTCACTTCGGTGCTGCAAACCACGGCCGGCAAGATGATCTTCGGCAAATTCGACGAACGCGGCGCCGCCCGCGCCGAAGCCAAAGCCGCCGCCGAACAGCCCAACGCGCGTCCCGCCGACCCTGCGCGCAAGCCCCAGGCCGTGCTGGCCGACGTCCCCAAGGAATAATTCCTAATTGACGAATGATGATTGAAGATTGATGAATTACCCGCTCAAGCCCAGGGACTGAATTTTGTGGCGCGGGCGCCCTCGCCCGCGTTTCCGCTTTACCCTCCCCACCTCTGTCATCCTGAGCGCAGTGGCCCGATTCGCTCGCGAATCGCCGCAGCAACTGTTATCCCTGAGCACCGCCTTTTTGTGACTGTCATCCTGAGCGCAGCAAACCGGTTCGCTTGCGAACCGGTTGCGAAGTCGAAGGACCCCTGCGCTTGTCGGCGCCATCACTTCCGCTCAAGGGAGTTCTCTGATTTTTGCTAGAAATCCCTGTGGGCGATTTTGCACATCCCGTCAGCACAGGGTGTTTCGACTCGGGCGTGCGCCCTCGCTCAACATGACAGGTATAAGGGGGTGATGCAGATGTAAAAAGATCCGCGTAAATGGGTGGCTCACGGATTTCACCGCGTCGAAAACGAATTTACGTGACGCGGGCGCCCCCGCCCGCGTTCCGCTTCGACCAGGTCACATCAAAAGGTCGGTGCCCCGCTTGTGTAAGCACAAATGTGATCAGCACTCCCGGAGCGGTCTCCTAGAGAACGGATGAGACCTGCACCCGGCGCGGTCTCGTAGAGACCGCATGAAAGTAGCCCGCCAGTTCACTGGCGGGTACACGCACAACCACGGCCCAAGTCCCGTAGGGACGACTGAAGCCCGCCGGAATCCCCGTCAATCCGTGGCCAACGAATTTACCGCCGCGAACCCGCCGGCTGCTTGGGAGAGGCCTTGCCTTCTCCCACCCGCCGCGACACCTTGAACGTCATCTTCCGGTCTTGCGCGTCCACCACCACGTGGTCGCCGTGCAGCACCTCGCCATCGAGAATCTTCAACGCCAGCGGATCCTGGATCATGCGCTGAATGGCGCGCTTCAGCGGCCTTGCGCCGTATGCCGGATCGAAGCCTTCGGCGAACAGCACTTCCTTGGCCCCATCCGTCAGCTCCAGGCTGATCTTGCGCTCCGCCAGCAGCCGCCGCAGGTCTTCCAGGCGCAAGTCAATAATCTTGGTCAGCTGCTCCTTGCCCAGCGGGTTGAAGATGATGATGTCGTCCACCCGGTTCAGGAACTCCGGCCGGAAGTGGCTCTGCAGCGCGTTCATCACCTGCTTGCGCGCGCTCTCAGAGTCCTCGGGCGTGCGCAGCGCCTGCGCCGAAAGATACTCCGAGCCGATGTTTGAGGTCATGATTATGACCGTGTTGCGAAAGTCCACCGTACGTCCCTGGCCATCGGTCAGCCGTCCATCATCCATAATCTGCAGCAGGATGTTGAACACCTCCGGATGCGCCTTCTCGATCTCGTCGAACAGGATCACCGCATAGGGGCGCCTGCGCACGTGCTCGGTGAGCTGGCCCCCCTCCTCGTAGCCGACATAGCCGGGAGGCGCCCCGATCAGCCGCGCCACCGCGTGCCGCTCCATGTATTCCGACATGTCAATGCGCACCATGGCGTGCTCGTCGTCGAAGAGGAATTCGGCCAGGGCGCGCGCCAGTTCCGTCTTGCCCACGCCCGTGGGGCCGAGGAAAATGAACGAGCCGATGGGCCGGCGTGGATCGCTTAGCCCGGCGCGCGAACGCCGGATGGCATTGGACACCCGCTCCAGCGCCGCATCCTGACCGACCACCCGGCTGCGCAGCCGGTCTTCCATGGTCACCAGTTTCTTGACTTCTCCCTCCAGCATCTTGGAAACCGGGATGCCCGTCCACTTGGACACAATGCGGGCCACGTCCTCCTCGTCCACTTCCTCCTTGAGCATCCTGCTGGCGCCCTTACCCGCGGCCTTTCCATCCATTTGAGAATTCAGCTTGTCCAGCTCCGCCTGCATGCGCGGCAGCTCGCCGTACTGGATCTCGGAGGCCCGGTTGTAGTCTCCTTTTCGGGTTGCCGTCTGCACGTCCAGCTTGAGCTGCTCGATCTTCTCCTTCAGCTCGCGCACCCGGTTGATGGATTCCTTCTCCTGTTTCCAGCGCGCCTTCAGCGCATTGGACCGCTCGCGAAGTTGCGCCAGCTCCTTTTCCACCGTCGCCAGCCGGTCGCGGGAGTTGGGATCGTCTTCTCGCATCAGCGCCTGCTTCTCTATTTCCAGCTGCGTGGCCCGCCGTTCCAGTTGGTCAATTTCCGTGGGCATGGAATCAATCTGGATGCGCAGGGAAGCGGCCGCCTCGTCAATCAGGTCAATCGCCTTGTCAGGCAGGAAGCGGTCCGTGATGTAGCGGTGCGAAAGCGTGGCCGCGGCCACAATGGCGGAATCCTTGATGCGCACGCCGTGGTGCACCTCGTAGCGTTCCTTCAGCCCCCGCAGGATGGCGATCGTGTCTTCCACGTTGGGCTCGCCCACATAGACGATCTGAAAGCGGCGCTCCAGGGCGGCGTCCTTCTCGATGTGCTTGCGGTATTCGTTCAGCGTGGTGGCGCCGATGGCGCGCAATTCGCCGCGCGCCAGCGCCGGCTTGAGCATGTTAGAGGCGTCAATGGCGCCTTCCGCCGCGCCTGCACCCACCAGCGTGTGCAACTCGTCAATAAAGAGAATGATCTGGCCCTGCGAGTCCTCGATTTCCTTGAGCACGGCCTTGAGCCGGTCTTCAAACTCGCCGCGATACTTGGCCCCCGCCAGCATCGCGCCCAGGTCGAGAGACACTACCCGCTTGTTCTTCAGCACTTCGGGCACATCGCCGGAAATAATCCGTTGCGCCAGGCCTTCCACGATGGCGGTCTTGCCCACTCCCGGCTCGCCAATCAGCACGGGATTGTTTTTGGTGCGGCGGGAAAGCACCTGCACTACGCGGCGAACTTCCTCATCGCGGCCGATCACCGGGTCCAGCTTGCCCCGGCGGGCCAACTCCGTAAGGTCGCGGGCATAGCGCTCCAGCGCCTGATATTTGGCCTCGGGATTCTGGTCGGTAACTTTTTGCGACCCGCGCACCGCGGTCAATGCCTTGAGAATGGCATCGTGCGTGGCGCCGTAACGCGCAAGGATCCTGGCGGCTGCGCGTTCGTAGTCAGACCCGCGCGGCTCCTTGGTCATGGCCAGCAGCAGGTGCTCGGTGGAGACGTACTCGTCTTTGAAGTTGTCGGCCTCTTTAAAACCCTGATCCAGCGCCTGGCTCAGCGCCGCCGACATGGTCGCCTGCATCGCCCCGCCGCCTGACACTTTGGGCACGCGCTGCAATTCGCGCTGCGCTTCGGCCAGCACGGCCTGCGGCCCGGCACCGATCTTCTCCAATACCGGCGGCACAATGCCCTCCCGGTCTTCCAGTAATGCCGTCAGCAGGTGCAGCGGCAACACTTCGGGATTGGCGTACTCGGATGCGAGTTCCCCCGCGCGCTGCACCGCCTCCTGCGCTTTCACCGTAAATTTGTCCCAACGAATTGGCATAACGACAGCTCCCTGGCTGACTAGCTTTAGCCAGCATTTAACAGTTGGCAATTCGCACTTGGCTCGACGCTATCTTATAAATCGGCTTTGAAAGAATCGGCTTTGAAAGGGCGCGGCTTTCAGCCGCGCCGTTAAGGACCGCATCCATGCCGGGGCTTTAGCCCCTGAGGGCCATTTCCCTGCGCCCTCAAAAAGATTTTGAGACGACCTCTAGCCAGCATGCAGCAGTTAGCAAATATCGTTTAGCCATTCACCATTTGCCCTGATACCCAGCACAGACCTTTGCGGGCTAAATGCCAATTGCTAAGTGCTAATGGCTACTGATGCAAAAAACGGGAGACGGAACCCTGCCCGCCTCCCGTCAGAATCACGTGGGGACAGCCGCCCTCGGCTGTCCGGCCGAGCGAAGCTCGGCGGCTTACGCTGCCTTGCCCGCGCTCTTGCCTTCCAGCTTCTTCTCCAGGTTCACTTTGATCTGCTTGGGCTTGGCTTCCGCTTTCTTGCCCAGGCGGATCTCCAGCACGCCCTTGTCGTAGCTGGCGTGAACGTTTTCCGTGTCCACGATGTTGGGCAGCGTGAACGAACGGGAGAAGCTGCCGTACTGCCGTTCCACCCGGCGGTAGTTCTCTTCCTTCTCTTCCTTCTCGAACTTGCGCTCGCCCCGAATGGTCAGGGTGTTGTTCTCCAGGCGGACGTCAATGTCCTTCTCCTCAATGCCCGGAACCTCGACCTTCAGGTTGATGTTGTGCTCGTCCTCATAAATGTCCACGGCCGGGGCAAAGGCTGCGGTGGTCAGGCCTTCTTCGCGGCTCGTGCCAAAGCTGTCCTGAAACAGGCGGTTCATGCGGTTCTGCACGGTCGCCAGCTCACGGAAGGGGTCCCAACGGGTCAATACTGTCATGGTCGTTCTCCTCCAAAGTAATGAAGATTTCGTTCGCAGGCTTCCCATCCTGCGATCTACTGCATTTGATGCAGGATTTAGTCATGTAGAAGCATAAAATATGAGTGCAGAATTGTCAACACCAAAATTTAGCAAGGCCATTACCTGATTAGGTGCCTATTAAATATATATTTTGCAGTATCTTACAAAGATTTATACAGCCGCGTAGCGGCGCAAGAATGTAGCCCACGGCGTAAGCCGTGGGTAAAAGGCGGAACAAATCTGAGCCCCAGCGGGGCGAAAGAAGAGTTGTGACTCAGTCTCAGAAGAGGGGCCAGTTAGTCAGCCAGGAAGCTATCCTGCCACATGGACAATCAGGCACTTCAGATAGGACGTCTCCGGTACCCCGACCAGCACCGGATGATCCCGCGCCTGTCCGCGCTTCTCGATCAGGCGTAGGGTGCGGCGCGCATCCAGCGCCGCAGCGGCCACAGTCTGCAGGAAATCGGCCTCGCTCACATGGTAGGAGCACGAGCACGTCACCAGCACCCCTCCCGGCCGCAGCATCTTCAGAGCCCGCAGATTCAGCTCCTTATAGCCCCGCAGAGCGGTTTCCAGGGTCTTGCGGGAGCGGGCAAACGCCGGTGGATCGAGCACAATTGTGTCGTACTGCCGGCCTGCCTCCGAGTAGTCCTTCAGCAGGTCGAAGGCGTTGCCCTCCATCCACTCAATCTCCCGCGAGTTCAAGCCCGCATTCTGCTCTGCCATCTCCAATGCGGGCCGCGAACTGTCCACGCCTGTCACTCGAGAACACGCCCCGGCCAGGTGCAGCGCGAAGCCCCCCTGATAACAGAAAACATCCAGCGCTTCGCCGTGCGCATAGCGGGCCGCGGCAGCATAATTCTCCCGCTGGTCAAGGAAGGCGCCGGTTTTCTGCCCTTCCAGCCCGCGATACTGAAAGCGCACTCCATTCATCGTGAAGACGGTATCGGTCTTCTCGCCCGCCAGCAGCGCGTTGGCTCGCGCGGGCAGTTGCTCCAGTTCGCGCACCCGTGCCTCCACCCGCTCCACCATGCCCGCGGGTGAGAGTTGCTCGGCCAGAGTGGAGATAATCGCCTGGCGCGCGCCCTCGCTGTCCATCGCCTGCGTCAGCGCCTGGACGGTGAGCACGTCGTTGTAGCGGTCCACAATCAGGCCAGGAAGAAAATCGGCTTCGCTGAACACCAGCCGGCAGGCGTCCGTCTCGCTCACTACCTGCTCGCGATAGCGAATTGCGGCCAGCAGCCGTTCGCGAATAAGCGCACGAAAATCCGCGACCCGCCCGGGCGCGATCATGCGGATCGCAATTTGCGAGGCGCTGCTGTAGAGCGCGGTTCCCTGTGCCCGCCCGCGCTCGTCCACCACCCCCACCAGCGCTCCCGGCGCAATTCCATCGGCAGACACCAGGTCCGAGCGGTACACCCACACGTGGCCGGCGCGCAGCCGCGCCACTCCACGCGCGTTGACTACCACCTGAGCTGGCGCTGGCGAAGCCACGCCAACATACTAAATGTTTTCACCTGTAGATATGATTTCACCGCTGGTTTTGAACCTGAGAAGTCTTCTCACCGGGGACTGAACCACGCTGCTTTTGAGCCTGAAAAGTTGCTCCTCACACCGACTGAGCCACAGCCGGCTTATTCTAATAGCCGTTCCCATGGGCGTGGAAGCGTGCGGCTTTCAGCCGCACGAACATGAGATGAAAAGTACTTGGGCTTCAGCCCCCGCGAGGTTCTCGCGGACTAAAGTCCGCTCGAACGAGAAAAAAGCGCTTTGTTCACCCGGCTAAAGCCGGGTGCTTCTACACCGTCATAAGCCGACGCTTCCGCTTGGCAAGAAGTCGTTCTATCTAAGCGAGAGAATGACCGATTACTCGGCGTAGTCATAAAATCTCGGCAAGTTAGGGCCTTTTCCCGGTAGCGTGTTGGGAAACTTGAAACTGCTACTGGCAGGGCGCGCCCGTGGCCGGCTGGAAGTACTCGTACTCGGCGTCCCTTTGCGGCATGACTTTGCCCCGTTCCCGTCCGCCAAACCCGTAGTAGTCGGCGCCCGGACAATAGTAGAGCCCGGTTTTCATGTCCACCCACACCCGGCGATGCGGATTTCCCTCCACTCTTTCTCGTGCTGCCGGCTCCGGTGCAAACCACGACTGAAGCGATGCCAGCCACCCGCTTGCCCCATTGCTGCTT
This sequence comes from Terriglobales bacterium, assembly GCA_035280085.1. GTDB lineage: Bacteria > Acidobacteriota > Terriglobia > Terriglobales > Acidobacteriaceae > JAICWP01. The sequence goes on along the minus strand of DATEGM010000130.1, from coordinate 7,151 downwards.
GAAGAAGCTTGCCCGTTCTTCTGAATCTTTGCCGCCGGTTGTGGCTGCACCGCGGCGCTGGACGAATCCCTCGCCGGCGCCTCAACTCGAGCCGGCACACTCGCCGTGGATGCCGCGCCCGTGCTCCTCGGAGCCAGCGCCGGACCCATCGTTCCCCTCGCCGCCTTTGCCCGTTCCTGGCGTATTTCGGAAATGCTCTGGCGCAGCAGCGGCGTCGCCGACTCCTCGCCCTGCCAGGCCATCCTCGCGGTCACGGCCCAAACTCCCAAAGCCAGCACCAGGATAGGCAGCTGGGCGCGGCGAAAATGTAAGCTCATCCAGAATTGCGCGACTCCGCGCAGAATCGCTCGCAGCTGTTGCAGACGATGGGATAGCTGCTTAACAACCCCGGACTCCACCGCCGGCTCGGACGGTAAGGGCAAAGCTGGCGCCTGCGCCTGCAGGCCGAACATGGAAGAACTGGCCGAGACCACCGGCTCTGACACAGGATGGATCTGCGACTCAGCCCACGCCTCGGCACGACGAGACGCATAACGCGGCTTGGGGAGAGTGGCCACTGGCTGGATACCTGGTGGGCCATTTTGGGACAAACCTGCAGCTAATGCAAGAGTTTGCACTTGCCCAGCCGTGCATCGCCCATTCGGCCAATAGGAGCCGGTTTACCACGGGGTCAGTTTTCGGCTTGATTAAGCAGCGTCAGGCCCGGCAAAAGGCCAGCGGACACCCGCCAAGTTACTGTGCGGCAGGGGCTTGGGCGTGATTCTCAGAAGGAAGAGGGGCCGCTTCGCCTTCCGCGGGCGGCACATAGTACAGAATGCGCTGGCAAGAATCGCAGATCAAAATCTGTTCGTTCGTGCGCACGTCGTTATAAACCTGCGGACGAAGCATCACCTGGCAGGCAGCGCATTTGTGGTCGCGGGCTTCGGCCAGCGCCGTCCGCCGCAACTTCAGAACCCGGTCGTAATGGCGCAGCACGTCACCGGCTATGGCGCCGCGCAGCTCATCACGCTGCTTGTTCAGCCCGGCAAGCTGGGCTTCATCTTCCGCCGTCCGCCGCCGCGCCTCAGCCTTTTCCTTCTCGATTTCAGTCGTCTCTTCCTTCAGCTCAACTTCCGCCGTCTTCAGCCGCTTCTCGTTATCCTCGACGTCCAGCATGCCTTCCAGGATTTTGTCCTCAATAATGCGGATTTCCTGCTCGGCAAAGCCGACCTCATGCATAAGAGCTTTGTATTGATCGTTGGTCTTGACCTCGAGCGATTGGTCGCGGTACTTGGAAATCTTCTGCCGCAATGACTGGATGTCTATTTCCAGCTTGCGGCGGTTGGCCTCGTCAGCCTTGATGGTGGCTCGGGAGCGCTCGACCTGCGCCTTGGTATTGGCCAGTTTGGACTCGATTTCGGCCACACGGTGGGGCAGGGCGGCGACTTCCTCTTGCAGGCGCTGTATCTCGCGGTCGGTCTTCTGAAGCTCGATTAGCCTCTGGATGTCGGGAAGCATCGTAACGGCGTGCTGCTCCGCTTATTCTAGCACGCGTAAGGGAGCGATTCAGGAGGCTTTCCAGGCCTAAGCAGGAGAAAAGAAGCCGGTAGGGAAGCTCTGATTAAGTTCATCCCTGTCATCCCGAGCGAAGCAGAATTGCCTCTTTTCAGGCAATTCTGCGGCGTCGAGAGCCTGCCCTGAGCTTGCCGAAGGGGACCTTGCGTTTGTTGTGCCCTACGTAATCAGAGTTTCCCTAAGAGTGGCCGGCTTGTGTCTGCACCTGGCCACTGCCCCCGACTCCCTGTTCTTGACCCTGCCTCCCGGTGTTCTCAGCGTTTTCCCTGATTGAGATGCTAAGTCTCGCCCAGTACACTCTTATGCAAAGCCATGGACATAGGGATGGACGTCACACGCCTGGCGATCGGGCTGGCGATCGCGTTTTTTCATCGCCCGATAGCCGACTTCATGCTGGAACAGGAGGCGTCGCTGGTGGTGCTCTTCCGCCAGCGCGGCGTCGTGCTTCCCTCTGTGCCCCGCCGCAGCACCGTTCACACCCTGTACTTCCTTACCGGAATCGGCATTGCCTTATTTGAAGTAGCTCGCATCTGGCTACTGATTCGGTAGAACCAGTTGTCAGCACCTGGTGCCTGGTTCCCAGTGGCCTGCCTGCCGGCAACTCACCAATGTTGGCAAAATCTACCCGCAGAACCTGCCAGATGGTTTTTGAAACGGCGTGGCTTCAACCACGTCGTCCCGGGCAAAGCCGGTGTTCGAATCGCTTCCCATCGAGCCCAACGGGCGAAACAGCTCTAGCCCAGGGCGTCAGCCCTGTGAATCGCGCAACAAAATGATGAAGAGCCCCGGAGGGGCGGCACCGCTGCGCGAACTGACTCACAGCTGACCCCTAAGAACTGGTTTCTTGATACACTGCTCAGCCCTCCTGTTCTGCGGGCGATCATCGCTGCCGGAGCCGAAAAGTGAAGCCTCTCTGCACATCGCTAACTGCCGTCTGCTTTGTCCTGTGCGCCATGTTTTCGCCCGCCCAGTCGCAACCAGCCGGCGGCCAGCAGCTGACCATCGAGAAGATTTTCGCCGAGGGCGGAATCACCGGGCGCGCTCCCTCCAATATTCAATGGAGCCCGGACGGGAAGAAAGTCTCCTTTGTGCAGCGCGACACATCGGGCGAACACGGCGCGCTCTGGTACGTGGACGCCGCCACCGGCAACAAAGCCATCCTGGTCGCCGAAGACAAGCTGGCCACCCTGGCCCCGCCTGCCAGCAAAATCAAGAGCGAACGCGAAAAGACCTGGATTGAGCGCTATCACGTGGCCGCTTATCACTGGGCTCCGGATTCCAAGCACCTGCTCTTCGATTCCATGAGCCAGCTCTGGTATTACTCGCTGGACAGCGGCACCGCCGTGCAGATCACCACCGCGCCCCAGGCTACCGGCGACCCCAAGTTTTCCCCCGATGGCCAGCGCATCTCCTACATTCGCGACCACAACATCTATGTGCGCCCGCTGGAGGCCGGGGCCGGCGAAAAGGAAATCACCGAAGATGCCAATCCTAAAATCAAGAAGCATGAGGTCAACGCCGGAACCGAAACCGAGGATCTGCTGAACGGGGAAGTGGACTGGGTGTACGCCGAAGAGCTCGATGTCCGCAGCAACTATTTCTGGGAGCCGAACGGCAAGCACATCGCCTTCCTGCAGATGAATGAGGAAAATGTCCCCACCTATCCGCTTGCCGACCTTCTCGATGTGCAGGCCAGCGTGGAGAAGGAAAAATATCCCAAGCCGGGTGACTCCAATCCCGCTGTGCGCCTGGGCGTGGTCGGCTCCGATGGCGGCAGGATCAAGTGGATTTCTTTGGGCAAAGACCAGGACATCTACATTCCGCGGTTCGGCTGGGTTGGCGACGGTGTGTTATGGGTCCAGGTGCTGAATCGGGCGCAGGATAAGCTGGACCTCTATTTCGTGGACGCCGCCTCCGGCAAATCGCGCCGCGTGCTGGAGGAGACCAATCCCAAGTGGATTGACGTAAATGACGATTTCCAGGTGTTGAAGTCGGGCGACCGCTTTTTATGGTCGAGCTGGCGCAGCGGCTACACCCATCTTTATCTCTACAGCTTCAATAAATCCAATCCTCTGGCCGCCGACGCCCACCTGGAGCGGCAATTGGAGAACGGCGATTACGAGGTTACCGGCGTAGATGGCGTGGACGACTCCGGCGGCTGGGTGTACTTTACCGCGAACAAGGATGATGCGCGCGACCGCCAGCTCTACCGCGTGAAGCTGGACGGCTCCGGCCTGTCGCGGATTTCGCAGAAAGCGGGCACGCACGCCGCCGATTTCGCCGCCGACGCTCAACACTACGTTGACCGCTTTTCCTCCCTGCAGACGCCGCCGTTGATGTCGTTCTGCACCGTGGGTGGGAGCTGCAGCCAGTTCTGGGCCTCAAATGATCTGAAGGACTACCACATCGTCCCGCCCAGGTTCGTGGACTTCAAAGCCAACGACGGAACGGTGCTCTACGGCGTTCTGTGGCTGCCGGAGAATGCGTCCGCGCCCGGCAGCGTGCCCCTGATCCTCAATCCATATGGCGGGCCCCATGCCCAGGAAGTAAGCAACGAATGGCGCGGCAACTTCGGCCTGTTCAACCAGATCCTGCTGCAGCGCGGTTTTGCCGTGCTCACGGTGGATAACCGCGGCATGGGCGCCCGAGGCGAGAAGTTCGCGGCCGCCAACTTTCGCCACTTCGGCGATGCCGAACTTAAAGACCAGCTGGCCGCCCTCGACCAGGCGCTCGAGCAATATCCCGTCTTCGACCGCAACCGCCTGGGCTGGTGGGGATGGAGTTACGGCGGCTACTTCACGCTCTATGCCATGACTCACTCTGACCGCTTCCAGGCGGGCGTCTCGGTGGCGCCGGTCACAAATTGGCTGCTCTACGATTCCATCTACACCGAACGCTACATGGGCCTGCCCAAGGACAATGCCGAGAACTACCGCACCAGTTCGCCGGTGAACACGGCCGCCAACCTGCACGGCCATCTCCTCGAGGCGCACGGCACCGGGGACGACAACGTGCACTTCCAGAACACGGTCCAGATGGCGCAGGAGCTGATCAATGCCGGCAAGCAGTTTGACCTGATGATTTATCCCGGCAAGACCCACGGCATCTCCGGCAGCGCCGCCAGCACGCACCTGTTTCACATGATTGAGAATCACTTCGTGAAATATCTGGGACCTCAAAACCATTAACCACAGAGGACACAGAGAGCACAGAGGAAAAAAACCAATCTAGTGTTGTGGTCGGGTTTGAAAGGGCGCGGCTTCAGCCGCGCCGCTCGGGCAGTCAATATCATGCGGCTTTAGCCGCTGAGGGTCTGAGTTCCTCCGTGTTCTCTGTGTCCTCTGTGGTGAAAAAAAGGGGTTGGATTGCAGCGGATCACGCTCGGTGACATCGAGATCACGCACGTAGCCGACGGCACCTGCTACTTCGACGGAGGCGGCTTCTTTGGCGTGGTACCTAAGGTGCTTTGGCAGCGACAGCTTCCGGCCGACGAAATGAACCGCGTCACCGCGGGCCTGAATTCGCTGCTGCTGCGCACCGGCAAGCACCTCGTGCTGGTCGAAACCGGGATGGGTAACAAGCTGCCGGAAAAAGTTCGGCAGATCTACCATCCACCGGAGAAGCTGCTGCACAGCCTGGCCGAATCCGGCGTTCGCCCGGAAGAGATCACCATCGTCATCAACACTCACCTCCACTTTGACCACTGCGGCTGGAACACGGTGCGCCGCAACGGCCAGGTTGAGCCCACTTTTCCCAATGCCCGCTACTACGCGCAGAAGGGCGAATGGGAACACGGCATCCGGCAGCTGGAGCGTGACCGCGTCAGCTACATCAGCGACAATTACGACCCGCTGGTACGAAGCGGCCAGATGCAACTGCTCCAGGGCGACCAGGAGATTGTGCCCGGCGTTTCGGTGAAGCTTTATCCAGGGCACACGCGCCACATGCAGGCGGTGATGATTCGCGGCGGCGGGCAAACCATGTGCTACATCTCCGACCTCATCCCCACCACCGCCCACCTCTCCCTGACCTGGGTGATGGCTTATGACCTGTTTCCCCTGGAGACCATCGAAAGCCGCAAAAAGTTTTACGCGGAAGCCATTCCGGGAAAGTGGCTGGTGGCCTTCACCCACGACCCGTCAACCCCGTGGGCGTATCTGGAGATGGAAAAGAACAAAGCCGTCGCCCGATCCCTATAAAACCCTTTCACTATGTCATCTTGAGCGGAGCAGGCCGATTCGCCCAGTTTTTGTCATCTTGAGCGGAGCAGGCCGATTCGCCCAGTTTTTGTCATCTTGAGCGGAGCAGGCCGATTCGCTTGCGAATCGGTCTGCGTAGTCGAAAGACCACTAATAAGCTACAAGCAGCGCGACTGCCGGAAGGAGTTCTCTGCGTTGCGCCGTTAGCTGTAAACGGGGGTGTTGAAAATTCCCTTGAGCAGTGCCTTTAGGCGGCCGTATTAGGGGTGTTTCGACTCGGGCATTCGCCCTCGCTCAACATGACAGTGAAACGGGCGACGGGAGGGGCGAAGGCTGTGTGGGCACGGGGCTTTGCCCCGCCTGCCCTGAGCAGGTGAGCGAAGCGAGCCGTGTCGAATGGGTGCAGGGCGGGGCGAAGACCCGCCACACGCTACCTTTCAACACACTTGTGGTCAGGTGCATAAGCTGCGGAGCGGCGACTGAGAGTAGCCCGCCACTTCAGTGGCGGGAGGAAGGCGCCAAATGAAACCACGTCCCGGAGGGACGGCTGAGCCTGTGTAAGTTGCTCAGTCGTTCCCAACGGGACTGCAACTTTGATTGCCCTTGGATTCCCGCCAGTAAACTGGCGGGCTACTCCGACGCGTCCTTCCAGGACGCGAGCGGACCTCTCTGGAATGCTCAGCGCTAAAGCGCTGCTCCACCCAAATCCCTAATCCGCGGAGACGTCGCACGCAACGTCTCTACTCAGATGCGCGCTGAAGAACTCATCCACCCGTGCCAGAATTTCCGGCCCGGTGTGCGATTCATACACCGCCTTGCGCAGGCCCGCGCTGTTGGCCACGCCATGCGTAAACCAGGAGACAAACTGCTTCATCTTGCCCTCAATGCCAGGCAGCTCTTCTTCGATCAGCATCTGGAAGTAGGTGCGGATCATCTCGTAGCGGTCGGCCTCGGTGGGCTCGGTGTAGGCGCCGGTGGCCGTGTACTGCGCGATCTGGCGGAAGATCCACGGATTTGAAGCTGCCGTACGCCCGATCATGACCGCGTCACAGCCAGTCATGCCCACCATCGCGGCGGCATCTTCCGGCATGCGAATGTCGCCATTGCCGATCACAGGAATCTTCACCGCCTGCTTGACCGCGGCAATCCACTCCCAGCGCGCCTGCCCGCTATAGCCCTGCTCGCGGGTGCGGGCGTGCAAAGCAACACCCGCCAGGCCGTGCTCTTCGGCCATGCGCGCCAGTTCCACGCACACGATTTCGTCGTCGCTCCAGCCCAGGCGGAACTTCACCGTGAACGGAATCTTCACTGCGGCGCGCACCGCCTGGAAGATGCGGCCAATGGCAGGCAGATCGCGCAGCAGGCCGGAGCCGCCATTGCACTTCACAACCTTCTTTG
>DATEGM010000129.1:0-8149 GCA_035280085.1 Terriglobales bacterium | reverse complement strand
ATCTTGAGCGTCACGTCCTGCGTGGCGGTCTGCCCTACCGTGAGCGGAATGCCACTTTGCACATAGGGAGCGAACCCTGAGTAGGTGATCTTGAGTTCATAGCGTCCTGGGGGCAGGCTGGGCACCGCGTAAAAACCAGAGGTGTTAGTGGTGGCGCGGTACATCCGGTTGGTATCCACATCGCGCACCGCGATGGCGGCACCCACCACTACGTCGCCGCTTGGGTCGCGCACCGTTCCGTTCAGCAGGGCGACGTTGGCCCCCACTTGCGCGAATAGCGGGCTTAGGAAAGTGGCGAAGACACCCAAGGCAAGAGCAGCCAGAAGAGCGGTACGTCCCCTCATAAGATCACCCCTTTTTGGGCTTGCAGAATCGATATGCTGGGAGACCCACACACAAAGGAAAAGCGGTGAGCAGGTGTACCGCTATGGTGGTATGGTTGTCAAGCCTTTAATCAACTGGTTGTGCGATTCTCGGCTCACGCTTCAGCTTTTTCCCGCGAAACGAAATCTCGGCGGCGTTTCCTGGCGCGCCCGCCCACAAACTGCTGAAAAATTTAACGCACCCCTACCATCTGCGCCTTCAGCATGTCTGGGCGGCGATGTACCGTCTCGCGCAAAAAGAGGGCTACCACGAAGATGACCGCGCTGCCCAAGGCCGACATCCACAGGGGTGTGGCCAGCCCGTGACGCTCCGCCAGTGCTCCGCCAATGGTCGGAGCCGCGGTAGCGCCGAAGATCTCCCCAACCAGTGTGGCCAGCCCAATGGAAGTAGCGGCAAATTGCGGCGGCACGCTTTCCGTGGGCACCAGGACCATGACCAGCGAGGCGACGCCTTGCCCGGCGTTCGTCAAAAACAAAATCGCGGCCAGTACCCAGGGAACCGTGTAGAGCGCAGGAACCAACAGCGCAAGGGGCACCACTGTACACATCACGGCCATCAGCAGCAGGATTGGCTTGCGGCCCAAGCGGTCGGATACACCGGGCAGGAGCAACCCGAGGAAAAAACTGCCCAGGCCGCCCGCTCCCAGAAGGAATCCCGCGGTGGTTGCCGCCTGATGCGCCGTTTGGGTGATGTACAGGGGGGCAAAAACATTCATCAGGAACAGCCAGGAAATAAAGCCCGCCGAGCCCAGGCAGCACAGCCACATGTTGCGATAGCGCAACACGGAAAAGTAGTCCCGGAATCCAGGCCGAACATGATGTGCGTCCAGAGCAGCTTTTGGCGGCGGCTCCTTTACGAATCTCCAAATAAGCAACCCGATGATGAAACCGGGCACACCGGCCACAAAGAACGCCCAGCGCCAGCCCCAACGGGAGGCCACCTGGGTGGCCAATACAGGGGCGACAGCCAGGCCCACCAGAGCGGCGGCGCTGACTACCATACCCACGTTGCGCCCGCGGCGTTCCGGCGGAGATGACTCTTCGATGAGCGCGGTCATGATGGACCACGTCGGACCCTCGGCAACGCCCATCAAGGCCCGCAACAGCAACAATTCATTGAACGAGCGGGCCAGGCCGGAAAGCCAGGAGAGAAGCGAAAAGGCAAACACCGCCGGCAACAGGATTTTCCGCCGCCCCAACCGGTCTGAGAGAGCGCCAAAAAGCAGCGTGGAAATGGCCCACGTGATGGCCAGCGCCGAAGCCAGCAGGCCCACCTGTTCGTCGCTGAGATGGAACTCCGGAACGATGTAGGGCGCCAGGTAGAGCTCCGACATGCGGTCGAGGAACACGGTTCCCCAAGCCAAAAACAAGATGGCGATCAGCAGCCTCTCGTAGCGCCGTGACTGGTTCATTTTGCTCTCAAGTCCGTAAGTGCTTGGCTTCAGGCCGCGCCATGTTACATGACCCGGCTCGGCCTACCTACAGGATTCGCCGCACGGCTTGACAACCCTCACCTTGCCACATAGATTCCGTTGGACATGGCCATGGGAAAAGCCGCACCGCAGCAAACCATTCCCGGCACGCGGCAGACGATGGGTGACGTGGTTCCTTATCGTCGCGCAGTTCCGGGCACCCAACCGCCCCACCTGCACCCGCCTTACGTGTCCTCCATCAAGCGTGCGCCTATTCAGCCGCTTGTCTATTTGCCGCACACGCTTTCGGAGGTGACGGGGCCGGTATTTGCGCCGGAGGCTGCAGATCCGAAGGCCTGCGATCTCACTCGCCAGCATCGTGGCGAGCCGCTGGGCGAGCGCATCGTGGTGAGCGGGCGGGTGCTGGATGAGAATGGGCGGCCGGTGCCGCAAACCTTGATCGAAATATGGCAGGCCAATGCCGCCGGACGTTACCTGCACGCCAACGATCAGCATAATGCGCCGTTGGATCCAAATTTCACCGGCTGCGGCCACGCCCTCACCGATGCCGAGGGCCGCTATCGCTTTTTGACCATTCGTCCCGGCGAATACCCCTGGCGCAACCACCACAACGCCTGGCGTCCGGCGCACATTCACTTTTCAGTGTTCGGTCCGGCATTCGCCACCCGGCTGGTGACGCAGATGTATTTTCCCGGCGATCCCTTGCTGGCCTACGATCCCATTTTCAATTGCACCGCCGACCAAGAGGCGCGCCAGCGGTTGGTCTCCGTATTCGACTGGGAAACTACGGTTCCGGAACAATCGCTGGGGTACAAGTTCGATATCATCCTGGCCGGGCGCGAGGCTACGCCGTGGGAGAGCTGAGATGAGCCTGCAGGCGACCACATCGCAAACCGTGGGGCCGTTCTTCTCCATCGGTCTCACCCGGCTGAACTGCAACGAACTGGCCGGTGCGGGCGTTTCCGGGGAGAGAGTGAGCGTTGAGGGCCGCGTGCTCGACGGCGATGGTAAGCCGGTTCCGGATGCCATTCTGGAGGTCTGGCAAGCTAATGCGCAGGGCAAATACGCTCATCCTGATGACCAGCAAGACAAACCGGGACAGCCTCATTTCAGCGGTTTCGGGCGCATCCCCACCGACGCCAACGGCTGTTTTCGTTTTATGACCATCAAGCCCGGCCAAGTAGCTGGGCCCGAAGGTAAGTTACAAGCGCCGCACCTGGTGGTCAGCGTCTTTGCGCGCGGGCTGCTGCGCCGGTTGGTCACGCGCATTTACTTTCCCGGCGAGCCAGCCAATGCTGACGATTTCGCTCTTGGCCTGGTGCCAGCCGAGAGGCGCGCCACCCTGATCGCCCACAGAATCGCCGGCCGCGAAGGCGCACTTGCCTGGGACGTTCACCTGCAGGGTCCGCAGGAAACTGTTTTCTTCGACTGCTGAGACTGAGTACACTTCGGCATGAGCCTGCTTGACCCGCTGTTCCGCTGGCAAGCGGTGGAGGATCTTTTTTCCGACCGCGCGCGGACCCAATCCATGCTCGACTTTGAAGCGGCCCTGGCGCGCGCCGAGGCCGGTGTGGGAGTAATCCCAGCTTCCGCCGCGGCGCCCATAGCTGCCAAATGCCAAGCCGAACTACTCGATTTCGACGCGCTCGCCCAGGCGGCCGCACAGGCCGGGAATCTTGCCATTCCCCTGGTAAAGCAGCTAACAGCGCTAGTCGCCGTCGAAGACAAAGAGGCAGCGCGCTTTGTGCACTGGGGTGCTACCAGCCAGGACGCAATTGACACTGGCTTTGTGTTGCAGGCCCGAGACGCGCTGGAACTGATAGCCAAGGAACTGAACCGCTTCTCCGACATTCTGGCGCAATTGGCACAACAACACCGCGACACTACTCTGCCGGCTCGCACCTGGATGCAGCAGGCGCTGCCCACCACCCTGGGGCTGCGCGTCGCCGGATGGCTGGATGCGGTGGACCGTCATCGCGTGCGGCTCGATGAAACGCGAAACCGCGCGCTGGCGCTGCAGTTCGGAGGCGCCGTGGGCACGCTGGCTGCTCTGGGCGAGAAAGGCATGGTGGTCGCTCAGGCGCTGGGGAAAGAGTTGAAACTGGCCGTTCCCGAGGTGCCCTGGCATGCGCATCGCGACCGCATGGCTGAAATCGCCACCACGCTGGGCCTCTGCGCGGGAACACTGGGTAAGATCGCACGCGACCTTTCGCTTGAGGCACAGACGGAAGTCGCCGAAATCTTCGAACCGGCGGGACCGGGACGGGGCAGCTCTTCGACCATGCCCCACAAACGTAATCCGGTTACCGCTGCGGTCGTGCTTGCTGCCACGACCCGCGTGCCGGCGCTGGTTTCAACCATGCTGTCCTGCATGGTGCAGGAGCAGGAGCGCGGCCTCGGTGGCTGGCACGCAGAGTGGGAAACGCTGCCGGAGATCATCAGCTTGACCGCCGGAGCACTGCACCACCTGGCGGAAACGGTGGAGTGTCTGGACGTTGATACCGAACGGATGCGTGCCAACCTGGAGCTCACGCATGGTTTGATCTTCGCCGAGGCGGTGCAGATGGTGCTGGCCGACCAGATAGGCCGCCTGGAGGCGCACGAACTCGTGGAAGCAGCGTGCAAGCGCGCTCAGGAACAAAAACGGCACCTGCGAGATGCGCTGGCTGAAGAGCCGAAAGTCAAACAGCATCTGGACAAGGAAGAATTGCAGCGCCTGTTTGACCCCGCGGGTTATCTCGGCGTAGCCGGTGAATTAATTGACCGGGTGCTTCAGGCACATTCCGCCCTGCCCCCGGCCAACTCGTGGAAAGCGAGCAACTGATGCCCTTTCTTGTTCTTGACGAAGTGCGGTTGCATTATGAGCTGAGCGGACCGCCGGGCGCTCCCGTTTTGCTTTTCTCCAACTCGCTGGGCACCAACCTGCAGATGTGGGAAGGACAACGCGCTGCCCTGGAAAAACAGTTTCGAATTTTGCGCTACGACAAGCGGGGTCATGGTGCATCTTCGGTGCCGCCCCCGCCTTACAGAATCGAGCAACTGGGGCAGGATGTGCTTGGCCTGCTGGACGGGCTGCGCCTCGATCGAGTTAACTTTTGCGGGCTCTCCATCGGCGGGCTCACCGGCATGTGGCTGGGAATTTACGCCCCGCAGCGCCTGCACAAACTGGTGCTCTGCAACACCGGCGCTCGCATCGGCAGCCTGGAAATGTGGAACGCGCGCATCGAGAGCGTGCGCAAAGGCGGCACAAAGGCGATCGCCTCAGTAGCGGTCGAACGCTTCTTCTCTCCCGAGTTCCGCGCCCGCTCGCCGCAGGCAGTTGCCACCGCACAAAACACGCTGAGCGAAGTTGCCACAGAAGGCTACATCGGCTGTTGTTCCGCATTGCGCGACACCGACCTGCGCGACCGCATCGGCGGCATTCGGGTGGCAACACTGATTATTGCCGGAAGCAAGGACAACGCGACTCCGCCGACGCTAGGGCAGGAAGTGCGCGACCATATTCCGGGGGCGCAGTATGTGGAACTGCCGGCGGCGCACCTTTCCAACATTGAGGCGGCCGAAGAATTCAATGCCGCCATCGTTAAATTTCTGAGCGCCTGAGGAGAAACGCATGGACGAACGCGAACGCTATGAACAGGGACTATCGGTGCGCCGGGCGGTGCACGGCAATGCCTACGTGGACCGTTCGCTGCAGAATCGCAGCGAGTTCAGTGCCCCTTTCCAGGATCTGCTCACCCGCTACGCCTGGGGTGAAATCTGGACGCGCCCCGGCTTGCCCCGTCCCACCCGCAGCCTGCTGACCGTGGCCCTGCTGGTGGCGCTCAATCGCAGCGACGAACTGCGCCTCCACATCCACTCCGCCCTCAACAACGGCGTTACCCGCGAGCAGGTTCAGGAGGTGTTGCTGCAGTGCGCCATCTATTGCGGCATTCCCGCCGGCAACAGCGCCTTCCGCAGCGCCGAGCAGGTTTTTGCGGAGATGGATGCGGCGGGGGCGAAGAAATAGCTAAGCATGCAACGTTCAGTTTTGTGCGGGTCGCCCCACAGGCCCAACGGACTGAATGCTGAGGGCTGAATGCTGAGGGCTGAATGCTGAGGGCTGAATGCTGAGGGCTGAATGCTGAGTGCTCGTTTTACGCGGCGCTGCTCATCTGCCACACCCGGCGGGCGGTGTCCGCCACCAGGCGCAGCTTGGCCCACTGGTCTTCTTCGGTGAGGAGGTTACCCTCGGCGGTGGAAGCAAATCCGCATTGCGGGCTCAGCGCCAGGTTATCCAGCGGAACATAGCGGGAAGCCTCATCTATGCGCCGCGCCAGTTGGTCGGCATCCTCGAGTTGCGGCCGTTTGGAGCTCACCAGCCCGAGTACGACTACCCTCCCTTTCGGGATGAAGCGCAACGGCTCGAATGTGCCCGAACGCTGGTCGTCATACTCCAGCAGAAAACGGTCTACCGCCATGGTGGTGAAGAGTTTTTCGGCGATGGAGTCGTAGCCGCCTTCAGCGTACCAGTGGCTGCGGTTGTTGCCGCGGCAAAGATGCATGGCCAGCGTCACTCCCGGCTTCCGCGCCGCCGCCAGGCAGGCGTTGTCGGCGCGAATGGATTCATCGAGCAGCGCATCGGGTTCTGCTTTCATCTCGGCGCGAATCCACTCCCGCCACTTGGGATCCATGAAGTAGCTGTAGCGGGGTGCGTCAATCTGGATGTAGTTCACTCCCTCGCGCGCCAGCCGCCCCAGTTCCGCCTTCATGATTTCCACGATATCCCAGAGCAGGGCGGAGTGGTCGGGGTAGACCGCGTCGGTAATGCCACGCTTGAAGGAGATGGCCGGGAACTGCGTGGCGCTGGGCAGCGTCATCTTGATGGCGCCAGGGCTGTGCTGCTTCAGGAACGCCAGTTCGTGCCCGGTCAGCGGGCGAACCGCGCGCAGCTTGGAGCTGACAATACCGGTCACGCTGCTCACCGGCGCTTTGGCTTGGCCCGCCCACGAGCGTGCCACCGCATCGGCAAGGTCAAAGCCTTGCACCGCGTCGGTAAAGTCGCTCATGAAGTTGCGCCGTCGCAGCTCGCCATCAGTGAAAATTTCAAACCCAAGTTCTTTCTGCTTGTTCAGGACCCGCGTAATGTGGCGGTCTTCCAGTTCGCGCAACCGCTCAGCATCTCCCGATGCGTTATGGCGCGCTTCCAGTAATTCGGGGGGACGCAGAAAGCTGCCTACATGGTCGGCTCGATATTGGGCTGGCATCTTGCTCCTTAATTCCCTACAGACGCTCAACAGAGTCGGTATTGTAGTGGCATTTGTGGGATTGTCCAAGCCGGGCAGCTGGCTCCTGGCCTGGGTTGCGGCCCTCAACCCGCTTCGCAGCACGTGCACGGTTGACAGGCGGCGCAAATGGATAAATACTGCCACGCTTCGCGCTGCTGCCTGCAAAATTCCGCGCGATGGGAGGAACAGCGCCATCGCTACCCAGGTACGAGTTCCCAAATCGGGCGGCATGAACACCACCAAAGTCAACGTGGTGCGCTGGTTGAAGCGCGAAGGCGAATTCGTGAAATTGCGCGAGCCGCTGGTGGAACTGGAAACGGAAAAAGTGAGCTACGAACTGGATTCGCCCGCCGAGGGCGTGCTGCTGCGCATCGTCTGTCCGGAAGCGGCCGAGGTTCCCGTGGGCGAGGTTCTGTGCCACATCGGACAGCCGGAAGCATCGGCTGCGCAGTTCTGAACGGAGATTGTGCCCATGTCGTTGAATACCGATTTGTCTAACGAGCGCCTGGTTTGGATGTACACACAGATGGTGCGCATCCGCGAATTTGAAGAGCGGGTAAAAAGCACCTTCTCGCAGAATCCCGGCGTGATTCGCGGCCACACCCACCTGGCCGATGGCGCGGAAGCCAGCATAGTGGGCGCTCTGGCGGCACGTGGGGAAAACGACCTCGTCATGCCCAGCTATCGTTGCCACGGCTACCCCATCGTGCTGGGCACGCCAACCCGCAAAATTATGGCCGAAATCTATGGACGCCGGGACGGCCTGTGCAAGGGTTTTGGCGGTTCCATGCACCTGGCCGATCCTGCGCACCATTTCCCGGGAACTTCCGGCATCATCGCCCAGGGAATTGCGCAGGCTACAGGCCTGGCACTGGCGGCGCAGGTGAAGCAAACCGGGCAGGTTGCCTTCTCCTTTTT
The DNA here is from genome assembly GCA_035280085.1 of Terriglobales bacterium. GTDB lineage: Bacteria > Acidobacteriota > Terriglobia > Terriglobales > Acidobacteriaceae > JAICWP01. Next base: position 148 of record DATEGM010000129.1, on the reverse strand, counting down.
TGGCGATGGCGCCAGCAAACAGGGTGCGTTTTACGAGTCGCTGAACATCGCCGCCGTGTGGAAGCTGCCCGTGGTGTACATTCTGGAAAACAACGAGTACCAGGCCTACACCCACATCAGCCTGGAAGACGCGAATTATGTGGCGGGC
>DATEGM010000128.1:0-5735 GCA_035280085.1 Terriglobales bacterium | reverse complement strand
CGCGCATCCAGGGGCAGGCCATGGATGTGCGCGATGCTGCGCAGGCGGGTGACGCGCTCAGGCGCCACATCCAGCTTGAGCAGCGAGAGGAGCTGCGCGTCGCGGTTCTGCTCCACTACGTACACGCGCTCGTGCTTCTCGATGAAGTCGTGTATTTCGCGGGTGAAGGGATAAGCGCGCACCCGCAGGTAGTCAACTTCCAGGCTGTACTCGTTGCGCAGCTGGTCGCGGCTCTCGGTGATGGCCCAGTGGGAGGTGCCGTAGGCGATGATGCCGATTTTGGACTTGCCGGTGTGCACCTCCGGACGCGGCACGTAAGAACGCGCGGTTTCGAATTTGCGGTTAATGCGCTCCATGTTGCGCTCGAAGTCATCCGGGCGCTCGCTGTACTGCGACTTCTCATTGTGGCCGCTGCCACGGGCAAACCATGCCGCCGCCGGATGCTCGGTTCCCGGCAGGGTGCGGTAGGGGATGCCATCGCCGTCCACATCCTTGTAGCGCTGGAAGCCGCCCAACCGCTCCAGGTCTTCTTTGCTCAGAATCTTGCCGCGCGCAATGGGCTTCTCCGGGTACTGGAACGCCTCCGACATCCAGTTATTCATGCCCAGGTCGAGGTCGGAGAGCACGAAAACCGGGGTCTGGAACTGGTCGGCCAAATCAAACGCCTCCCCGGCGAAGCTGAAGCACTCATGCGGGGATGAGGGAAACAGCAGGATGTGCTTGGTATCACCGTGGGAGAGGAAGGCGGTGGAGAGCAAGTCGCCCTGCGAGGTGCGGGTGGGCAGGCCGGTGGAAGGGCCAACCCGCTGGATGTCCCAAATGACCGCGGGAACCTCCGTGTAATAGGCAAGGCCGGCGAATTCGGCCATGAGCGAGATGCCCGGGCCGGCGGTGGCGGTCATGGACCGCGCCCCTGCCCAGCCGGCGCCGACCACCATGCCGATGGCGGCCAGTTCGTCTTCCGCCTGCACAATGGCAAAGGTAGCTTTGCCGTCGGGCCCGATGCGGTACTGCTTCATATAGTCAATCAGGGTTTCAACCAGCGACGACGAGGGCGTAATGGGATACCAGGTCACGACCGTCACGCCGGCAAACATGCAGCCCAGGGCGGAGGCGGAGTTGCCGTCTATGATGATCTTGCCCTTGTTCTTGTCCATCCGCTCGATGCGGTAGGGATCGTTCTTGGCCAGGCTGGCCACAGCGTAGTCGTAGCCGGCGCGCGCCGCCGCCAGGTTCAGCTCGGCGGCTTTTACCTTGCGCGCGAATTGCTTGCGGATGGCTTTTTCCACCTCCGCCATGTCCAGGTTCAGCAGGCGCGCCACCACGCCCACGTACACCATGTTTTTCACCAGCTTGCGCAGCTTGGCTTCCGGGCACACGCTGGCCACCAGCTTGTCGTAGGGCACGGCGTAAAAAATCAGGTCCTGGCGCAGGCTGCGCAGGTTGAGGGGCTCGTCGTAGAGCACCACCGCGCCATCGGCCAGAGCCATCACGTCTTCCTGGGCCGTCTCTGGGTTCATGGCCACCAGGAAGTCAATTTCCTTTTTGCGCGCGATGTAGCCGTCCTTGTTGGCGCGGATGGTGTACCAGGTGGGCAGGCCGGCGATGTTGGAGGGAAACAGGTTTTTGCCGGAAACCGGCACGCCCATCTGGAAAATGGTGCGCAGCAGCACCGTGTTGGAGCTCTGGGAGCCGGAACCGTTCACGGTGGCTACCTGGATGCTCATGTCGTTAACCACGGGCTTACTGGAAGGTCGCCCGGCGTGCTGGATTGCTACATCAGTGGTGGCCATGGGGTCTTATCCTTCTGCTCTACGGGACTGGAATGGGTCTGCCATTGTGGGGAAACTACTCATTATACAAAGCGCTCTGGATGGCGGCAAAGCCGCGAGGGGCGGGGGAACAGGACTGGTTAACGGCCCGGACACTACTCTTCGCGGAAGAACTGCGCCATCTGGCGGAACTTATTGTATCGTGAGGCGAGTAATTCCTGAGCAGGGATTTTCTTGAGCTGGCGGTAGTTTTTCTGCAGGGCGGAATCGAGCAGGGCGGCGGCGGCATCATGGTCGCGGTGGGCCCCGCCTTCCGGTTCCGGCACCACCTCATCCACGCAGCCCAATTCCTTCAGGTCGGTGGCGGTGATACGCAGCGCCTGGGCGGCCAGCTCCTTCTTGCCCGCGTCGCGCCACATGATGGAGGCGCAGCCCTCCGGCGAAATCACTGAATAAATGGAGTTTTCCAGCATCAGCACCCGATCCGCTACGGCGATGGCCAAGGCGCCCCCACTGCCCCCTTCCCCGGTGATGGTGGTGATAACGGGGACCTGCAGGCGGGCCATTTCGCGCAGGCTGCGGGCGATGGCCTCCGCTTGCCCGCGCTCCTCCGCCCCCAGCCCGGGATAAGCGCCGGGTGTGTCCACAAAAGTGAAAATCGGACGGCCGAATTTTTCCGCCAGGTGCATGGCGCGCAGCGCCTTGCGATAGCCCTCGGGGTTGGGCATGCCAAAGTTGCGGTAAACCTTCTGTTTGGTGTCGCGCGCCTTCTGGTGCCCCAGCACGAGCACCTCGTCGCCATGAAAGCGGGCCATGCCGCAGACGATGGCAGGGTCGTCGCCAAAGGCGCGGTCGCCGTGCAGCTCGCTCCAATCGGTGAAGATGCGCTCCACGTAATCCAACAGGTAGGGCCGCTGGGGATGACGAGCCAGCTCGGTCTTCTCCCAGGCGTTCAGGTGGGCGTAAATCTGCTGGCGCAGGGCGTTGACGCGCTCATGGAGCTGCTGCAGCTTGCGGTGCGCTTCCTGGTTCTCGCCGGCCAGGGATTCCAGCTGCTCAATCTGCTGCTCGATGCGCTCCAACTCGTGTTGTGCCTTGATCGCCGATTCCATCTTGGTCTGGTGGCCGTCTCGCGAAGCTTCCCACAACGACTCGACCATGGAGAGCAGGAATTCAGAAACGGCAAATACGCCGTCGCCGTTCTCCCTGGCCCGAGCCGCGCCTGTGCCGGCTACGCCAGCGCCGTGTTTCGTGGTGACTGCCACTCGCTTCAATCAATTATCCGCACGCTGCCACGGCCGCAAAGCTCCTCCACGCGGTCAATGAAGCTGCGGTCTGGTTGGACATTATAGCCTTCGGCTTCCATCACCACCATGAAGTCGCCCTGCCGTTCCACGTCAAATAGCACTTTGGCGGCCCCTTTGCGCTGCGTGCACAGCGCGAACAATCCATCCACCGTGAGCTCGGTGGCGGTTTCCAAGGGAATGCGAATGCGCAGATGATTGGCCAGCTTGGGGCGGGCGTCTTCCAGGGGAATGATGTCGCTCACCGTCAGCTTAGGACTGGCGCCCTCCTCCACCCGCACGCCGCTGCGCACCAGGACCGGCACCTCCAGCTTCAGCCTTTCCCCCAGGCGCTTATAGGCGTCGGGAAACACCAGCATGTCGAGCGAGCCGGTCATATCTTCCAGCGTGGCTTGGGCGTAGAGGTCGCCGCGCTTGGACTTGAGCACGCGCACATTGGCGATGATGCCGCCAATGCAGAGCTCTTCGTCTTTGCCGGTGGAGTATTTCATCTGCCCGATTTCTTCCGCCGCGCGCGCATTCAGGTCGCGCAGCTTGTCGCGGTATTTTTCCAGCGGATGGCCGGTGATGAAGAAGCCAAGAATTTCCTTTTCCGCCGCCAGGCGCTGGTGCTCGTCCCAGTCCGGCACTTCGGGAAGGTGGTCGTTGTGCGCGTGCTCATGCTCCTGCTGGAAGACGCCAAACAGGCCGTGCTGGCCCGATTCCGCGTCGCGCTGCGCTTTGGCCGCGCGCTCCATCGCTTTATCCAGCACCTCCATGAGCTGTGCCCGCCGGCCCAGCGAATCCATGGCGCCGCTTTTGATCAGCGACTCCAGCACGCGCTTGTTGAGCAGCCGCAGATCCACCTCCTCGCAGAACTGGTAGATGCTCTGAAACCTTCCCAGCTCTTTGCGCGCCGACACTATCGACTCGATGGCGTTATGGCCCACGTTCTTCACCGCGGCCAAGCCGAAGCGGATGGCCGCCCCATGGGGCGTGAAGTTGGCATCGCTGACGTTGATGTCAGGGGCTTCCACCGCGATGCCCATTTCGCGGCACTCGTTGATGTACTTCACCACCTCGTCAGTGTTGCCGGTCACCGAGGTGAGTAGCGCTGCCATGAACTCCACCGGGTAATGGGTCTTGAGATATGCCGTGTGATAGGCCAGCAGCGCATAGGCGGCGGAGTGCGACTTGTTGAAGCCGTATCCGGCAAATTGCTCCATCAGGTCGAAAATCTTTTCGATCTTTTTCGGTGGGAAGCCGCGCTGCGTGGCGCCTTCCACAAAACGCTCGCGCTGCTTGGCCATCTCCTCCGGCTTCTTCTTGCCCATGGCGCGGCGCAGCAGGTCGGCTTCGCCGAGGGAGTAGCCCGCCAGCCTGTTGGCGATCTGCATCACCTGTTCCTGGTAAACGATGACGCCCAGCGTCTCTTTCAGGTTCTCTTCCAGCTCCGGCAGCTCATACTCGATCTTCTTGCGCCCGTGCTTGCGGTCAATGAAGTCGTCAATCATGCCGCCCTGGATAGGGCCGGGACGGTAGAGCGCGTTCAGGGCGGTGAGGTCCTGGATGGAGTTGGGCTGGTAGCGGCGCAGCACGTCGCGCATGCCGTGCGATTCAAACTGGAACACGCCCGAGGTCAGTCCCTTGTGGAAGACCTTTTCGTAAGTTTCGTTGTCCTCCAGCGGGATGTCGTCCAGCGTCATCTGCTGGCCGCGGGTTTGCGCGATCAACTTGAGCGCGTCATCGAGAATGGTAAGCGTGGTCAGCCCGAGGAAGTCCATCTTCAACAGGCCCAGCTTCTCGATGGCGGTCATGTCGAAGGCGGTGACAATTTCGTCGTTCTTGGTCCGATGCAGCGGCACCAGTTCGATGAGCGGGCGCGGCGAGATCACCACCCCCGCCGCGTGTACGCCGGAATTGCGCACTAAGCCTTCCAGCTTCTTGGCGGTATCAATCAGCTGCTTCACCTGCCCCTCATTGTCGTAGGCGGTCTTGAGCGGCGGCGAATCCTCCAGCGCCTTGTCTATGGTGATGTTCAGCGTGGTGGGCACCATCTTGGCGATGCGGTCCACCTCGGCGTAGGGAATCTCCATGGCCCGGCCCACGTCCTTGATGGCCGCCTTGGCGGCCATGGTCCCGAAGGTGATGATCTGGGCCACGTTCTCGCGCCCGTACTTCTGGGTGACGTAGTTGATGACCTCGCCCCGCCGGTTCATTCAGAAGTCAATGTCAATATCGGGCATGGAAACGCGTTCCGGATTGAGGAAGCGCTCGAACAGCAGGTCGTGCTGCAGCGGGTCAATGTCGGTGATGCCCATGGCGTAGGAGACCAGCGAGCCCGCGGCCGAGCCGCGCCCCGGCCCCACGGGGATGTTGTTCTCCTTCGCATACCGGATAAAATCCCAGACAATCAGGAAATAGCCGGCAAACTTCATCTGCTGGATGATGGCAATTTCGCGCGAGAGCCGCTGCTCATATTCGCTGAGCGGATGCTTGAGACGGCCCTGGCCCTCCAGGGCGCGCAACACTTCAGCCCGGCGGGCAAAGCCCTGGCGCGCCACCTTTTCAAAGTAGGTGTCGAGGGTCTCGCCTTTGGGCACGTCGAAGTGCGGGAAAGGATGGCTGATCTTTTCCAGCCGCAGGTTGCAACGCTCAGCGATGGCCAGGGTTTGCGAGA
>DATEGM010000127.1:0-10287 GCA_035280085.1 Terriglobales bacterium | reverse complement strand
GCGCGCCAGGTGAGTTTTGCAATTGGGGAGCCAGCGCCTGAGTTTTGAAACGGTTCTTAGCACAGCAGTTGCGAGGCAAATGCGGCTTGTCTGGTTACCCGGAATGCAAGGTTTTGCAGTCATTGGGGGCCAGTTTGACCTTCTTCCGCCAGCCCGCGGCGTGCCATAGGAGATTGGAGTAAGCCTCCGTTCATCGGCAGCCTTTACAATTCTTGATTGGAAAATTGCTCCAACCTTAAAGGCAGCGCTACGTCTAACGGCCAGTTTGACTTGTGGATTGGGATCAAAATGAAGGGAGCAATCTACGATGAAGCGGTCTGCGCTTACGTCAGTTCTCATCACTCTCCTGGCTGCCGTAGCATTGAGTTTTTCCAGTCAGGCCCAGACACAGAACCAGCCTCCGACTCCGGCGCGTTCCCAGTCCAATGAGATGTTGGACCGCTGGAATGGCATCGGGAACAAACTGGTTGCCATGGCGCAGGATTTTCCGGAAGACAAGTACGATTTCAAGGTGCAGAAGGAGGAGCGCACCTTTGCCCTGAATCTTCTCCACGCCGCCGCGCTGGATTTCGTCCTGATCCGCAGGATCGCCGGATCAAGCCTCGGCCCTGACTTCGGCGAGGGCGACAATCCTAGGCGTGACCAGTTCAAGACTAAGGCTGAAGTGGTTAAGTTCGTACAGGAGGCCGTGGCTGACGGAGCGAAAGTGATTCAACAGCAGGGCGACGCGGGGCTGGGCCATACAACGAAATTTTTCGGCAACCGAATGGCCCATAACTCCACCATCTGGACGTTCGCCATCGAGCACAGCGGCGAGCACTATGGCCAGCTTGTGGTCTACTATCGCGCGAACAACCTGGTTCCACCTGACTCGCGGCGATAAGTCGGTAATAACGGCCAACCACCAGTCGCCCCAAACCATAAGAAGCCCCCCGGGTACAGGCTTCAACTTCTGATTGGGCTGTGCTAAAACTCAGCCGCCATGCTGGTTGTCCTCACATTTCTCAGCCGAGTTGCCGGCCAGGTAAATCGGGCGCACGTCCCTCCCCTCCGAGATCCGCTTTTGCGGCTCCTGAACGACCCCCTGGTATGGGGACCAGTGGGCGCCATGCTCGGTGTCTATCTGTTTTTTCGGGGATTTTCCCTGCTCAAGCGCAAGCGCCTGGTGATGAATACGCCGCGTTCCACAGTTCGGGCGGCGGCGCTGGGCCCGGTGGAGGTCAGCGGGCAGGCCGCCGGTCCCTACACCCTGATCGCCCCGCTTTCGGAAACGGAGTGCTACTACTATCGCCTGGTCACGACCCACGTGAAGGACAGGAACAAAAAACGGTCATTTGAACAATGCGCCCCGTTTTTCTTGAACGACGGTACGGGTGAACTGATGATTGATCCTGCCGGGGCGGAAATTCAATTCTCGCCGCTGGGCACATTTGACTCCGGCACGCTTCCCGACTACCTGCGCCACTTCTTTATCCGGCACGGCATTGCTGTGGCGGACCTGGTCAAAGTGGAGGAATTCTGCATCCGCCCGGAGGACAAAATCGTGGTTTTTGGAACATTGCAGGAAAATCCCTGGCGGAAGCCGCCAGAGCAAGACCCTGTGGCTCCCATCGGCCCGGGATTTTTGAGCGAGGCGGCTGCCGATCTACAGCACCGTGCCGTCTTTGATTTACACCGGACGGGCGGCTCGCGTGCGTCCCAGAGTTCCTCCGGCCGGTTCGATCTCTATCCGCCGGTCGTTTTAGCCAAAGGAGCTGCGCCGTTTTTCATCTCCACGTTCAGCCAGCAGGAGGTGGTGAAAAACCTGGCCTTCCAGTCCGCTCTCTACATCTGGGCCGGACCGGCGCTTACCTTGTTCTGCGCTTACTCGCTCCTGCAGCGTGTAGCTGTGCTCTGGCCGCCGCGCTAAGCCCTGTGCCGGATGGTTGTAGCGCGCGCGATTCGGTGGCTTAGGCGGCGCGCACGAATTGCTCCGGCTGCCGCAATTCAACCGGATGAGGCTCGCTCTTGCACAAATCTTCTTTGGGATACCGGCCTGCCGGAGAATTCTCAAACGCAACCAGCAACTCCGTGTGGTAGATGTATCTGACTCGGCCCCGGCCCAGGTTAAGGCTCTTGTGGTAAACGATGTCTCCGATTCTGAATTTCACTTTCCCGTTCATTCGGCTGGTCCTCGCATTGAGTTGTTGGCTGTATTCGTTTTTTGTTACAGCACGCTGTGCCCGGTTGCGACCTGTCGGTTCAGGTTCAGCCTGCAGCGCGAGCTTTGGCGACGGCGGCTTGCCCGCTGGCATCCACCGTGACGGTCAGTTCGGAGCAACACTGGTCGCAGAGCCAGAAATACTCGGCCGTGCGTCCCTTGCGACCGGTAAGCGAGGAGAAACGAGGCAATTCCACCAGGAACAATTTTCCGCCGCGAAGGTATTGAAATGATGCGCTGCACGAGGGATTCGCGCACTTGGTAACCATGACCACATCTCTCTTTCTGGCTGAATGGTTGGCGTTTGGGCCGCGTGCATTCTGCGACGCTGCCCCTTTTCTAGCCTGGCTTGAAGTTCAGCTTCCGTTTTCGCGCAAGCCTTACGGACAAGGCATTAAGCCGGCATCCCCGAGCATGTTGGCGGAAGGAACTGGAGAAAAGAGCAGGAGCCGCCGGTTGTCGCGCGCCTCGCCTGAATATTTCAGGTGAAGCTCCCATGCCACGTCCCATTGCTGAGGTGGGTGGAACAGCCACAAGGATGGTGCATGGTACTCAGCGACCATATCTCAGCAAAGACAGCGGCGCAACAATTTTTTTCACTTAGATAGCAAATGATATTCATACACCATTGCGATTTTCAACGGGATAAGACGGCGCTGAGATCGCAACTGATGTCGGCACATCCGAAAGTTGGGGGCACAAGGACCATGACAACCCGCTGACACGCGCCCCCTGACACGCGCCCGAAGCAACTCCCTCACGAAAGCCAAGGAACACCACATCACTTCCCAAGGTGATGTTCATCACGGCAACATAAAGGCTTCCCGAACTACAAACATCCAATACGCCTCCGCATGCCACGAAGCGGGAGTAACTGCAAACCTCTAAATACAGGATTTCTCGGAACCAATGCAGGTGTTGCGGCGACGTTATGCTGGGCACAGGAAGAACCCACCAGCCGGCATCCGCTGGTTGACCAGCAGTGCCGCTTCCCTCCCATACCCAGCAACTCCATTCTTTCTCCTCGTCGCTCCGCTGAAAGTGATGCCTGAACCCCGCCGCTGTGACGGTGGGACTGACACTCGGCTTCCCAAATTGGGTTCCTCCTCGGGGTAGGTTAACGCGGGTCCGCCCGGTCCAAACCTGGCTGCCACCGCCCGCCACGTAGCCGGCAAAGCGCAAGAGTTGCAGATGCTTCGCAAAGGCTTGCAGGTGGCAGGCGGATTTGTCCCAAGGGCGTGCTACTGCCCCGAGGCCTTGCGTGGCTTCCTTAAAAATCCTCAATGTTTTCAGTTAATTATGGGAGTAAATTAATCCTTTTTTCGGGGTCCCAGCAGGTGACCTTGGTAACCGACTTGCAGGCACAGGTCGCCCGCAAATTTGGGGCAGTTCTTCTTTGCCGATTCTCCTTATCCAACCCCCGGGTAAAGACGGCCCTTCCATGCTCTCCACCCTGCAGGCGGAGCACGGCAGGGTGGAGTGCGCCCCCAGCATGGCGCGAGCGCTCAAGCTCACCCAGGAGCAGCATTTTGAAACGTTCGTACTCGACTTGCGCCGCGGAACGGTGGACGCCGTAACCGCGGTCGGCGAACTGCGCAAGCGGGACGAACTGGCGGCCATTGTGATTGTGGGCGGGAAATACACGCTGGAGGAACGCCTGCAGTTGCTGGAAGCGGGTGCGGATGACTGCATGGCCGAACCCGTCTCCGAAAAGGAATTGTCCGTGCGCTTGCGAGTCCTCCTGCGGCGCGCGGAGCGGCTGGATCACAGGCTTCACCTGGGCGACCTGGAATTAGATCTGGTGCGGCGCCGGGCTATGCGCCAGGGTAAGCTCATTCCTCTCACCAGCCGCGAGTTTGCCGTGCTGGAGTGCCTGTTGCGTCACGCCGGCCAACCCGTGAGCCGCACTCGCATTCTCGAGGATGTCTGGAACAGCGAGGCCCGCACCACGGCCACTAACATCGTGGACGTCTACATCAACTATCTGCGGGCAAAAGTTGACCGCGATTACGAGCCCAAACTCATCCACACGGTCTACGGATTGGGGTATGTTCTGGCCCTGGAGCAGAAGCGTACTGCCTGAGATACAATCTCCTGCCTCTTCTGGGTTCCTGCGGATCCCGCCAGCAGCCAGCTGACAGGCCAGTAACTTCACCCACGCCTCCACGTCGCCCTGTAGGGCGCCCGAGAGTGCGACGAACCAGCCAACCTGAGCCGGGTTTGTAGAACGACCGGCACCAGCGGGCGGCTAAAAAAATTCAGCTTTCATTGCGCGGTCCGACAGCGAGGAGTAAACTTTACGGAATTTCTCACACCAGATGCGGCGGTGACGTGGCTCGCGCCTGCCCGGTTGCTGACCTGCTGTGTGGCATCCTCCAGCCTTGAGGTCCGGTTATGGCCAACCGCTTTGCGACACCACAACCGTTGCCCAGTGTTCGGAAAGACAGTTCTGCGCGTCCCCAGGCGCAAAATTCACCTTCCCCGGAGCTGGCCGAAGTCGCCCACAGCCTGCAAGGGCATCTGCAAAGCCTGGCGGACGAGATTCTTCTGCTGGCCCGCGGCGATGGGGTGGGCATCGCCCTGGCTGAGAATGGCGACTTACGCTGCCGCGCAGCCAGCGGCATCGCTCCCCCGCTGGGCACGCGCATTGATGCGCGTTCTGGACTTACAGGCGCCTGCCTGGGTACCGGCACTCTGCTGCGCTGTGACGATAGCGAAGTAGACACGCGGGTGGATCGCCAGGTTTGCCGCGCCCTGGGCGTTCGCGCCATGGTTTGCGTGCCGGTGAGCGCGGGCAACGAAGTAGTGGGCATATTTGAAATCTTTTCCAGCCAGCCTAACGCTTTTCTGAACATTGATAGCGCCGTCCTGCACGCGAAAGCGGAAGAAATCGCCAACTGCTTTGCCGCCGAGGAAGCGCTGGCCCGGGCCGCCGTGGCCAGCGTCGCCGACCTGGGAACTGCCGGGGATCTGGCGCCATCCTGGACGCCGGCGCCTCCGCCCAAGCACCTGCCGGCACGGCTCCGCCTTTCCTCGCGGGGCTGGCAGGCGGTGCTGGGAGTGCTGGTGCTTTCCCTGGGCATGTTCCTGCTGCTGCGCGCCATTCGAGCTTCCGGGCCGGCAGCATCCGCCTGGATCGCGCCCCAGGCCGCCTCCGCCGCACCCAAAGCGGCACAACCGGAGCAGGCTTATACGAGCAGGGTTGCCCCGCGGCAGCATTCGCGCGGACATTTGCGTTCTGTGGGCAGCGGCTTTAGCGGACAAGCCCTCATTGTGGCCAGCGCTGCCTCATCACAGAGGGCCACCGCCAACTCCGACTCATTCGAATCGTCCCCGCCGCCGCTTCCCCCAGAAACTGCGCTTACGGCCAAAGCTTCCGGCAGCGACCCTTTAAACGGATTGGTGAGTTCGGTGCCGGCGGCGCAACCTTCCCTGCCGCAGGACTTGCGCGTTTCAACCGGTATTCCGCAACCGGTTCTCACCCAGCGAGTGGAACCGGTGTATCCGGTGCTCGCCAAGCAGAGTGGAATTGAGGGAGCGGTTGTGCTGGAAGCGCTGGTTAATAGTTCCGGGCAGGTGAACGACCTGCGTGTCGCCAGCGGAAACTCTCTTCTGGCAGCGGCCGCGTTGCGCGCCGTGCGGCAATGGCGCTATCGTCCGCTACGCCTGAACGGCAAGCCAGTGCAAGTGCCGATCCGCATCACGCTAAATTTTGAGCTTGGCAGGTAAGTTCCGCAAAGCGGGAAGGCGACTTCTGCAGTTGGCCTCTCCGCGGGCGTAAGCGCTACGCTGTGGCAACCTCATTGGCGGCAGGAGCTGGCACCAAATGGAAACGCCGCCCTTGTGAGGCGGCGATCTCGCAGGACACTTTAGTTCGGAACTCACGTTCCGCACATTGAGTGGTTGGCACTCGGGGCACCGCGGCGTGTCCTGGCCCGGTAGCCGGGCCCGGCACTAGGCCGAGCCGCTCCTGATGCGGGAAGCAGAATAGAGGAGACGGCCACGCATGTCAATCGCGGCGCCGAGGAAAATCACCGCTGCGGGTTCCTGTTCTAAGCTGCGTGTTCTTTGCTTTTCCGCAACAGGCGGCGGATTTCGCTCATGAGCTTTTCCGGTTCCTGCGGTTTGGGCAGGAGCAGATCGGCGTACTCAGCCGCCTGGGCGGCTTCGGGGTCGCCGGAAAGTACTACAACCGGCAACTGCGGCAACAACCGCTTCAAAGCCGGGCCGAGTTCTCTCCCGCCGCCGGGCAAGTTGTAGTCCGTGATCACCAAATCGACCGGCTTTGACTTCACGAGTTGCAGCGCGCTGCTGGCGCTGCTGGCGCCCAGCACGGAGTAGTCATTCTGCTCCAGGATGCGCGTCAAAGTAAGGAGCATGAGCGCGTTATCGTCCACAATGAGGATGCTTGGCTGGGGCACAAGGGACCTCTTTCCCGTCCGGTGGACGCCGGCTCAGCAAAGAGGGCACAGCGTGGTCGGACTTCGGGGTTTAGCAGTGGGAGGCGGGGAGGGTTTACAAGGGTTGCCCGTCGATATTTTGTGATATCAGGTGAAATCACAGACCAGATCAGCACCGGGTTTCAGGCGCCACGGATTGCAGCTTGCGGTGCAAGCGGCTCGCCTTCTTCTCCGTTTGCCACAGACGGTTGGCCACGGCTCGCATCTTAGCTTCTGCTTTCTTCATGTCTGACTGCAAGGTCTTTACCCGCCTCACCGTCTCCTCGGCGTGGTTACACAACATACATGTCCTGCGACTAAGGTCCTGAGCATGGCGGGTGAGTTCGTCGAGCGGCTTACTTTGTACCGGCACGCTTAGAAACGATGCCACGCATAGGAAAGGAGATGTAAGTAGGAAAGAGTCTTAGCCCGTCCATCAGGCTAGTTCAGCCGGCCCCGCCCAGGCGGGACTGCAAGCCAAAGGAGTGCCGCACATCGGCGCCGCGGACCCAGAAAATCACATCTTCGGCAATGTTGGTGGCGTGGTCAGCCACCCGCTCCAGGTTGCGCGCGATCAGCAAAGCGTCAAGAGCCTGCCGGGTGGTCGCGGGGTTCTGATTCATGGTGCGCACCAGAGAGATGAAAGCCTCGTCGCGCATGCGGTCCACTACGTTATCCATTTCCAGCACAGCTTGCGCCAGCTCCGCTTTGCCCTCGATGAAGGATTCCAGGGCGCGCTGCACCATGGCCGAGGCCGCATTTGCCAGGCGGGGCACATCCACCGGCAACTCGGCCGCGGGCAGTTCCATCATGTCCATCACCCGCTCGGCGATGTTCACTGCCTGGTCGCCCACGCGCTCCAGGTCGGCATTGATCTTTACCACCGCCAGGATGAAGCGCAGGTCCGTGGCCATGGGCTGCTGCATGGCCAGCAGATCAAGGGCGATGCCGTCAATTTCGCGCTCGGCGGCGTTAATGAGAGATTCGTTTTCCAGCACGCGATGGCACAGCGTGAGGTCACGCTCACGGTAGGCCTGGCACGCGCGGTCCACGGCCTGCTCGGCCATGCCCCCCATCTTGAGCAATTTTTCCCGCAGTTCGTCCAGCCCGAGTTGGAATCGCGTGCGCATCAGCCAAACCTGCCTGTAATGTAGTCTTCTGTACGCTTGTCAGAGGGATTAGTAAAGATTTTTTCCGTTTTATCGAATTCGATCAGCTTGCCGAGCAGGAAAAATCCGGTGAACTCGGCCACGCGGGCCGCCTGCTGCATGTTATGAGTGACGATCACAATGGTGTAGTTTTCCTTGAGCTGAAAAATCAAGTCCTCGATTTTTCCGGTGGAGATGGGATCCAACGCCGAGGCCGGTTCGTCCATGAGCAACACGTTCGGCTCCACGGCCAGCGCGCGGGCTATGCACAGGCGCTGCTGCTGGCCGCCAGAAAGGCTGGCGCCTGACTTCTTCTTCAGCGAGTCCTTCACCTCGTCCCAAAGCGCCGCCATCTGCAGGGAGCGCTCCACAACCTCATCCAGCTTGCCTTTGTCGCGAAAACCGTTCAGCTTGAGGCCCGCGGCCACATTGTCGTAGATGGACATGGCGGGAAAAGGATTCGGCTTCTGGAACACCATGCCAACGTGCCGGCGCACCTGCACCGCCGGAGTGCCATTGCCGTACACTTCCATGTCGCCGATGCGCACCTTGCCGCTCACGCGCGTCTCCGGCAAAGTCTCATGCATGCGGTTGATGCAGCGCACAAAGGTAGACTTACCGCAACCTGAGGGCCCGATGATGGCGGTGGCGTGGTTGGGCGCGATGCGCATGGCGATGTCGTGCAGCGCCTGCGTAGCCCCAAACCAGGCGTTCAGGCTTTCGACCTCGATGCCCACGCCCATGCTAGGCGGTTCCTTTCATCATGCCGTGGCTGGCGATAAGGCGCACTACGGCGATGGTGCCCACAATGAGCACGATCAGCACAAGCGCCCCGGCCCATGCCTGCCGGTGCCATTCGTCATAGGGTGAAATGGCGTAAACGAAAATCTGCAGCGGGAGGGCGGCGATGGGCTGGTTGATGTTGGCGCTCCAGAACTGGCTGCCAAAGGCGGTGAACAACAGGGGAGCAGTCTCCCCGGCCACGCGCGCGAAGGCCAGCATGATGCCGGTAATGATGCCTGCGGCGGCAGTGCGCAGGGTGATGGAAACCGTGGTGCGCCAGCGGGAAACGCCCAGGCCCAGCGCCGCCTCGCGCACCGAGCGCGGCACCAGCAGCAGCATTTCCTCTGTCGCCCGAGTAATTGTGGGAATCATCATGATGCCCAGGGCCACGCCGCCGGCCAGCGCGGAAAAATGCTTCTGGCGTAGCACTACCAGAGAGTAGGCGACAATTCCAATGACGATGGAGGGAACTCCATTGAGCACATCGGCGGTGAAGCGGATAGCGTCGCCGAAGCGGTTGCGTCCGTATTCGGAGAGAAACACTCCCGCGCCAATGCCCAGTGGCACGCCGATGGCGCTGGCAATCGCCAGAATGACTCCCGAGCCGAGAATGGCGTTAGCCATCCCGCCTCCGGGAAGGCCCACTGGCTTGGGCGTTTGCGTCAGGAAGGCCCAATTGATGGAGCCCAGGCCACGCTGCACCAGGTAAACGAATATCGCCGCCAGCGGGAGGAGCACCAGCAGCATGGCGGTGATTGCCGCCGCAGTCGCCAAATGATCTTTCAGGCGCCGGAGCCAGGAGATCCCGTCCGGCATGGTTCCGGCCTTGCTGCTATTGCGCATGGACCCTCGCGGGAAGGCCGCGCGTTACGCTCCACACCAGCAGGCGGGCGAGCGCGTTCACCACAATCGTGACCAGGAAGAGCGCCAGGCCGATTTCCACCAGCGCGCTGAGATAGAGGCTGCCGGTGGCTTCGGTGAACTCGTTGGCCAGGACGCTGGCCATGGTGTAGCCTGGCGCCAGCAGCGATTTGGCGATTTCCGGGCGATTGCCGATGACCATGGTGACGGCCATGGTTTCGCCCAAAGCGCGGCCGAGTCCGAGGATGACGGCGCCCAGAATGCCGGCTCGGGCATTGCGCAGCACGCCTACGCGGATCATCTCCCAGCGGGTGGCCCCCAGCGCCAGCGCCGCTTCGCGCTGGTGACGCGGCACCGCGCTCAGCACTTCGCGGGTGAGAGAGGAAATGATGGGAATAACCATGACCGCCAGAACAATGCCGGCGGCGAGCATGCCGATGCCGTAGGGCGGTCCCTCAAACAGCCCGGTCCAGCCCAAATAGCGCATCAGCCCGGGCTCGATATACAGCCGCAGGATAGGCACCAGAACGAAAATCGCCCACAGTCCGTAGATGACGCTTGGAATGGCGGCCAGCAACTCGGCGGAGAAGGAGAGCGCTGCGCGCAATCCCTGGGGGCACATTTCAGTAATGAAAACGGCCACTCCCAATCCCAGCGGCACCGCGATGACCAGGGACACGATGGAGGAAACGATCGTGCCATAGACAAAGGGCAATGCCCCGAAAACGTCATTAACGGGATCCCATATCCTGCCGGTAAAAAATTTCCAGCCGAACTGGTGCAGGGAGAGCGAGGAATTGGCGATCAGTTCGTAGAGGATCAGGCCCAGCAGCACGGCCACGCTCAGGCCGCACGC
>DATEGM010000126.1:0-3352 GCA_035280085.1 Terriglobales bacterium | reverse complement strand
GCCGAGGCCAGGGCGGGCACGAACAGCAACAGCACCGCCAGCAGAAAGGGAGTCCACCGAAATGTTTTTGCGCCTACCATGTTCATCACAGAATTGGTCCTCATACGGAATTTGGTCGAACCTGGGGCGGGGTCGGATAGTTGGTCCGGCCTCGCGCAAACGCCATTTCGGGGGAGGAGGAAAGGCATTCGTTTGGGGCCCAAGGGCACAGAGTTGAAGCCGTAAAGCAATTAAGCAGCTTTAATTCCTAAATTAAAACAATCCAACCTACCCGAATCTCAGCAACTTACGATGGCCTGGGTGGGGGCTTTCGGAGGCTATATGCAAAAACTTTGCACACCGCGGTTGGGGCTTTTCCCACGCTTTCCCATTGTGAAACTAAGGCCTGGCTGGGAAGTTTTCCGCCGGGCATCTAGCGTTGGAAGCCACGGGAACATAAGCGCATAGAGAAGATTGGCCTTCTTGGTAACCTGCTGCTCAGAATTACGGAAAACGCGAGATAATCAGGCTCATGTTGTCTGCCACCACCCCTGAGGTTGCACCGGATAAGGCATTGTCGTCCCCCTCCTGCGTCTCCCGCCGCTTCGCTGCCAGCGTGTTGGTTCTGGCGACCCTTGTGGGCGCTGATGTCGCCTGGCACGGGGGCGATCTGTTTATGTATGACGACCTGGTCTCCTATCTCGATGTGGCCAGCGCGTGGCTGCGCCACGATTGGCGCTCGATTGCTAATGCCTACTGGAGCCCCGGGTACTCCTGGCTTCTGGCCGCTGGTTTAGCCATTGTTCGACCTTCGGGTTACTGGGAACCGGTGGTGGTGCGCAGCGTGAGCTTTCTCCTGTATGTCATTGCATTGCTGTGCTTTGCGCTTTTCTGGCGGGAGCTGACTCGGCACATGAACCGGGAGGCGGCGGCCGAGGGTCTCGCTTCGGTAATAGGGGGGAAAGCCTGGTTTCTGTTCGGCATCGTGCTGTTTCTCTATGGCGCCATGCTGATGATCGGATCGTATCGGGACAGCCCCGACATGACGGTTGCCGCGATCGTATTTCTGGCGTGTGCCGCCCTGGTGCGGATTCGAGCTGGTGAAGATCCGTGGGCGCTGTATCTGGGTTTCGGTTTCCTGCTGGCCCTCGGCTACTACATGAAAGCGGTCATGTTCCCGATGAGCTTTGTGTTTCTGGCCGCAGCCGCTCTTGCCGCCCGCGATAAAAAACAGGCCCTGCCCCGGTTGGCGGCGGCGACCGTAGTTTTTCTCATTGCCTGCAGCCCTTGGGTTTTTGTGCTCAGCCGCGCCAAAGGCAGAATGACGTTCGGCGACTCCGGCCGGCTTAACTACCTCTGGTACAACGACCTCGGCTGGTCCGGCGACGGTTATCCCTTTCCCTGGAACGCGGCCGTGGCGGGCACTCCGCAGCATCCCATGCGGCAATTGCTGGCCTCGCCCCGAGTGTACGAATTCACCGCTCCTTTCCAGGGCAGCTATCCGCCCTGGGATGACCCCTCCTACTGGTATGACGGCGCCAAAGTGCGCGTTAACTTGCCTCTCCAGATTCGGAGGTTGTTCTCAGCGGCGCAATCGTACGCACACATCCTCGACGGACAAACGGCTTTGATTGCCGGCGTGTTGTTTCTATTTTTCCTTCTCCCCACGTGGAAAGCGGCGGCCTGGAAGCTTCCCTGGTATCTGCTAATTCCGGGGCTTGCCGGGCTGGCCCTGTACGCGCCCATACGAGCGGACAACCGATACGTGGCTCCCTTTTTCGTGCTGATTTGGTCCGCGCTGTTCGCCGGGCTGTACGTGCTGAACCTGAAAAAGCGAGAGCAGTTCCTTGCGCCGCTGGCTTTAGGTGTCGCACTCGCCTTGCTTCTGCCCATTGGCTTACTGACGGTGAGCGACGCGGTGCAGGCGGCGGGGCGATGGCGGGCGGGCGCGGCCTTCGACCATTCTGATGCCCAGGTTGCCGACTACCTGCACAGCATGGGTGTGGACCCGGGAGACCGCCTGGGGTACATCCAGTCCGCGGAAGACATATTCAACAAGTACTGGGCCCGGGTGGCGCATGTGACCATCGTGGCCGATATGCCTTACCAGGATGCGGAGGAGTTCTGGCACAGCGATGCTGCTGAGCAGCACGAAGTGGTCAAGGTTTTTTGCGGCGCCGGCGTGAAGGCCCTGGTCGCATATAAAGTTCCCAAAAACGGGCGCACAGCGGGGTGGCAAAAGGCGGGCAGAACCGATTATTACGTTTTGCCCTGTAGAAGCGCGTCACCAGCGCCGTAAGGCGGCGAAAGGTCTTGGCTTTCCGTCACGCCAGAGCCGCGCAGCCCTGGTGTAAACTCGCGTTTTTGGCTGCGGAATCAATGATGTCGGACATGGTCGCTCGTCATCTGCTGAAGGGTATTGGCACCGTCTCAATCCTCCTTGCCATTGCCGCGCTGACGGGTGTTGTGCTCCTGCTGCTTTCCAGTTGGTTTCTGAGGTGGGAGGGCCTGCTTGATCCCAAAGCGTCGCCGTTCAGAACGCTTCTTGATGCCTTCCATCAGCTGGCCCGCAGAAAAACCCTGGCAGTAGCGGCGGTTTTTATTGCCTGCCTGTTGGCCCGCTCCGCTCTTATCCCCATCCTGAAGGTTCCGGCTCCCAAGGATCAGGACGAGTTCAGCTATCTGCTGGCTGCCGATACCTTCGCGCACGGCCGCCTGACCAATCCCACCCACCCGATGTGGATGCACTTCGAAACCATGCACGTGAATTTCCTGCCCACGTACATGTCCATGTATCCGCCGGGGCAGGGTTTTGTGTTAGCGGCGGGACAACTGCTCGGCCATCCCTGGATTGGAGTCTGGCTGAGCACGGCGCTGGCCTGCGGTTTGATGGTGTGGATGCTGCAAGCCTGGGTGCCGCCGAAGTGGGCGCTGCTGGGAGGCGTGCTGGCCATCCTGCAATTTGGGCTTCTGAGCTATTGGGCCAACTCGTATTACTGCACTTCATTGCCCGCCATCGGCGGGGCACTGGTGCTGGGAGCGTTCGGGCGACTGAAGCGGCATCCGCGCGCATTCTTGAGCGGCGTGCTGGCATTCGGCGTCGGCGTGCTGGCCCTGAGCCGTCCGTATGAGGGACTGGTCTTCTCCCTCACGGTCGCGGCGGCGCTGCTGGCCTGGATGTTTGGCAAGCAGAGGCCGTGTCCGCGCATTACCCTGAAGCGGGTGGTAGCGCCGGCGGCGCTGGTTCTGGCTCTTTTCGGCGCCTTTCTTGGCTACGACAACTGGCGTGTTACGGGGCACCCGCTGCTGATGCCTTACCAGATTAACCAGCGCACTTACAAAGTGGTTTCCTTATTTGCCTGGCAACGCCCAA
>DATEGM010000125.1:0-4771 GCA_035280085.1 Terriglobales bacterium | reverse complement strand
GCCGTCGGGTGAGTAAAAGTAAGCGGCCAGCTTATGGCCGTGATCAATGTATCGGGTGCGCAGGCCGGTTTTGATCTGCGTGGCGATGGTGGAAGCGAGCTTCTGCTGGGCAAAACCTGTGAAGTAGCGGCCCAGCAGGTCGGGGCGGTTCTGCTCAAGGGCCACAGCCAGCGTCTGCCAGGCGCGGCCCCAGTCGCGGGGGATGTTGCGGCCAGTGACGTCCTCCATTTGTCGCGGACCAATGTGCGAGGTATCGAACTGCACCCGCGGGGCATCGGCGGCAAAACAGCTGATCGAAAAAATCACAACGAAGGCCAGGGTCGCACAAATCAGGCGGGTGTGCGACCCGCCCGGACAGCCGAGGTCGGCTGTCCCTACACAAGTTATCTGCCTCATCGCTGGCCTCCGACTTTGACTTCGTTGCCCATAACTACGCCGGAAGCCACCGAGATGGTGGCGGGACCGGGAATCTTCAGCTCGGCCTGCGCGATATCCTTCTTAATGGGCACGTCTACGGTGCTCAAGCCCTGCGGGCCGTTAGCGGTGAAGGTCACGATCGTGCCGTCAGAAACGGGGTTGCCGCTGCAATCGCGGACGGGAGCGGTCTGAACCAGCACGCCTTTTGCGTTTCGCTCTGCCCGGATTTGCAGGTGGCAGGGATCAGAGGCCACTTGCTGAATCACGCGGGTCTCTTCAATTCCATCCAGAGCAGCGACAAATTTGGCGTTGCCGGCCTTGTGCGCGGAATTCATGAGAATCCAAGCCACGCCATCCCGGCTGCGCACGCTTTGGGTGGTTGCGGGAGCATCCTTCGCGGCAAGGCGGAAATCCACGGTCTCTGGCCGACGTACCAAGTTGTTCCCTTTATCGAAGACGAAGGCTACGCCAATAACGCCGTCGCGCTGCGCCACAGGAATACGCGAGGGGTGGGCGAGGAAGCTAAGGCTGGCAGGCTTAGCCGCCACTACATAGAAACTGCCGCTCTGGGTGGAACCTCCGTTGCGGAGGATTGCTGTGTAGCGGCCGGCGCTGCGCACTTCGCGGGGCTGGACATGAATTTCCTGACCGAGCTGAACCTGGCGCTTGGCAGCGGAGCTTGGCCCAATCAGATAGAACGTTGCGCTGCCATTGCCGGAGGTCGGAATGGCAAGTTCCGAGCCCGCGGCAATAGTGGCAGGAAGTTGCAGGTCCTGGGCGGCGAGCGTCGCGGCTGTCAGGAAGCAAACAGCCAGGCAAACCGCAGGAAGAATTCTGCGCATAGGAATCTTTTCCCCGTTAGTTACGACTGCTCACGAATGTAATGGTTCACGGTGACGCGATAGCTCTGCACCTTCCCCACGGTGTTTTCAGGCATGTCGACCGCGAACGGCTCAGGTGTTTGCGGCAGCAGGGCGCGATCAACGTAACCGTCGGACACCCAGATAACCTTGCCGTTGCTGTCGTAATAGGTGGCCAGCACCTGGGCAATGTTCACGACGCGACCGCTCTCGTTGAGCAGATTGCCGCTGAGCACCTTGCGACCGAGCACATTGGTCTGCTCGTGCTGGTCGAGCACAGCAATGACAGGATCGGCTGAGGCGGGCACCAGCATGGCCTTGGCGTCCATCCGCACGCTCTTTATTTGGCTCAAGTTGTAGCCGGGAAAGTCGATGCGATAGGGCGAGACCTGCTTGGGCAGCAAGGTGTGCTGAATTTTGTCGAAGCTGCTTTCCTGGTCCAAATCCTGCCCGTTCTTGCCGAGCAGGATGGCATTTATGTCAACGAAGGCGGGTACCGTGTCTTCGTTCACCACCTCACCCACGATCACCAGAGTGCTGCCGTTCTGTACTGCGTTCATGGACACGATGCGCACCTGGGGCGAATCCACATTCTGGGTGCCCCAGTCGTCCTGCGGGCCGCGGGAAATTACGTCCCAGCGGAGGTAATTCACGGGCACAACCTGGGGCGGAACGGAGGGCTGCTTTTCGAGCGGCCATACGATTTTCCAGGTGCCGCCCTGCTGCAAAACCTTCAGTTCCCTTACGTCGTAGATCGGGCCCACGGCGGTGGACCAGTGCATGTCGGCGCGCACCAGGGCCTGGTCGCCGTTTTCATTGAGCACTCGGGTGCGAGAGCCTTCCAGACTGGAGAAGGTACGCAAGCTGCCGTAGTTGCCATTCACATCGTGGATGAAAGCTTCTTCAGGCACGTCATTGGCGTTGGCCAGCATGGAATAGGCACGACTCCAGTCATGCGCCTGCACATCGCCCAGTAGCGAGCGCACCGCTGCCTCGGGAGTGCTGGTTGAGCCGCCCACTCCCGGGAGAGCCTCGCCAGAAACGATGCCCGGAGTGGCGGACTGGTGGACGGGAAAAGCAAAACCCAGGATTAGAAAGGCAATGGTTGCGAGCACCAGCAGGACAGCCAGTTTCATTATTTGGCCTCCCGATAAGCCGGCTCAACTGCGGCCGGGAATTCCACCGTCTCCGCTACCCGGCGACGGTCCGGCAGAGCTAAAACGAAGAGAATGGCGAGGATGCTGGTAGCCATGGGCAGAGTGCCCCACATCAGGCCCTGCCAGGGCGGAGGCACCGCGTCAGAAGGTATCTCGTGAGCCGGCGGAACACTTTCCTTAGACCAGGCGGTAATAGCACCGCTGTCGAAGGTCTCAATTTTGCGCCAGCCAGCGAATTCCAGCAGTGGATCGTAGTAAGGATCGTGGACAAAAATGTACTTCAGGCCGTAGCGGTTGGCATGCTCCAGCATGGCGCGCAGCGAGGTCATGCCGGCGGTGCCGTAATACTTGGCGCTGCTCAACTGGCCCACGCCGTAATGCGTGAACTCGGGCAGTAGGCGGGCGGAGTTGTATTCACCATCCACGCTGGAGGCAACGGTGTAGGTGCCCACCTTGGAGAGTTCGTTGCCGAATCCTAAAGTCAGGTAGCGGTAGTTGAAGTGGCCATCCCGATTGAGGAAGTCAACCACAGGCTTCACGTCGAACCCCGTCACCGGCTTGTATGGATTCGCGGTCAGCCAACCCAGCGCCAGACCAATGCTGGCCACCGCGCCGGCGCCGACGATAACTGCGCCCGTTTTGCGGAAACGTTCGATCATTTCCCTGGCGAGGAGACCGAGGAAGGGACACGCCAACAGAGTGGCCCAGAAGGTGAAGCGCTCGAAGGTCAGAATGTCGAAGGCGCGGCCCAGGATCCACTTGGGAATTGGGGTGGTGCCGCCGAGGCCAAAAATGAAGGTGACCCAGAATCCGACCAGCAGCGGATGCAGACGCCGGCGCTGCGAGCCGCGGATGAAAATATAGGGAAAGGCCAGCAGCATGGCCCCGTAAGGCACGATGAAGTAGTTAAAACCGTTAATACCGTTCAGCAGCAGGTTGGAGCGGCTGGCGTGCGGAATGGGAATCTGCTTAATAGGGTGCTGCAAAATGGCCATCCAGTAGGGCAGCAGCACCGCGCCCGTGCCGACCGCGGTCAGGATGGTAAAGAATATGGCGCGACCGATCACGGCACCAGAAGAGGTTTCCGGCTCCTCGTCGCGATCCAGGACCGCCAGCCAAATCACGGGGATGGCAAACAGCACGGCACCGAAAATCAGGGTGACGTGGTGTACCGCGGCACCAGCCAGGGCTACCATCCAGCCTTTGAGCAGGGCTTTGGCTCTGGCGTGCCGACACCAGGCATAAAAGTAGGGCAAGGCGTTGAACATCAGCGCCGCCGAAACGGTGGTTGAGAGCTGTCCGGCTTCGTACAGCAGAAACGACAAAGCTCCCAGGAAGATGCAGGCAATGGCGGCATAGCTGGCGGCGCGATCATCCACGAACAGCCGGGCAAAGCGGTAGATGCCGACCACCAGCAGCAGAACCCCAAGCAACTGCACCACGGCGTACGCCATATTTAGGCCGATGAGGTGGGAAATCAGAGCCATCCACTGGTGTTCCAAAGGCGGATAGGTGGTTTGGGAGAAACCGGCAAACCATTTCTGGTTCCATGGATTCCACCAGTGCTGGGCGTAGTGCGAGGCGAAGAAGATGTGGAAATTAGTGTCGAAGGAATTGGCCTGCACCTGCATGAAGAGCAGCGGGCCGTGGATAGCCAGGGCCAGCAGCACAATGGCATACAGGGGAGCCCCGCGGCGCTGGGGTTCCTGCTGGAAGCGCGGGGCCTCCGTGGTAAGTCCGAGAGTTGTAGCCAAGGCAGCCTCCGAAACCTGAGCAGCAGGTAGGATTCCGAAAGCGGGTAATTTGGTTGACCGGAGCTGCGCCTGCTTCAGAGATAAATCCGCACCCGGGGTGGTGGCCCCCCGAGTTTCCGGCCGGCAACCCCGCCAGGAAAGCTGGATTCCAACCCTGTGAACTGCTGTGCCGCAATTGAGAACTGCTGCTTCAGCTAATTTCCGGTACCCCCTTTTTTGCGACGAATCGCATCAGAGCAGTTGGAAAGCTGCTTGCCTGCCGCTTCAGGGGACGAATCTCTGACGATCCTGGTGAATTTGTGAGGATTCAGATTGCCATCATTGCGTGCGCCGTTTTGTTTGCGGCCACGAAAAGTCCGGCGCAGACCTTTGACGTCAATGGGCAATCGCAGCCCTCGCCGGCCGCTCCCCACAAGAAGGGTCAAAAGCAGGCGGCGCCATGGGCACGATCGCAGCAGGGAATTGGCTGGGGCGCCAGCATTCAAGTGGCGCGCGTTGCCCGGGCCGCGCAGGATGCCATGCGAAGGGGCGAGTATTCGCAGGCGGCTGATTTTGCCCAGAGGGCGGCCAATGCCGCTCCGCA
>DATEGM010000124.1:0-2856 GCA_035280085.1 Terriglobales bacterium | reverse complement strand
TCGAAGCTGCCAGTCCACTTAACGATGTATCCCGTGGCGATCGGCACCAGCGACCCAAATACGTTGCCGCCTAAGATCAGGAAACCGGTGGCAGTGCCCACCATTTCCGCATTCCAAACCAGGTCGTTGGTCAGGGCAATGTTGAGCGACAGCGCACTGGATATGCACGTCAGCGACATCGAGACCAGGAACAAGAGCGCGTACTGGTTAGCTACCATGTTGGTGAGCAGCACGACGCTCGACGCTAAGATGAACACCATCAGCAGGCTGCGGCGTTTCCCCTGCTTCACGCCTTCGTGGGTGAGAAGGCTATCGCTCAGTTTCCCCGCAAGTAACCCCAGAGGCACCGCGAAAATATATGGGACCGAGGTAAACCAGCCGGCCTTTACCAGCGACATGTGGCGTGATTCCACCAGGTAAGAAGGCAGCCAAAACAGGAACAGCAGCATGGTGTAGGCGCAGCATCCCTGGGTGAAGAACAGCCCCCACATCGTCTTGCGGGCCAGCAGAAGGAACAAGGCGCCCTTGGGCGGAGTAGGCTTCACCTGCGAATCTGATTGAGCCAAAATGTAGTTGCGTTCTTCCTCCGGCAGCCATGAACACTGGGAAGGGACACGGAAGAACTTCACCCAGAGAATGACCCAGATAAACCCCACCGATCCGGTCAGCAGGAAGGAGAGCCGCCACCCTACTTTCAGCAACAGCCAAGCCACCAGGGGAGCGCCAACAGCGGGCCCGGCAAAGGTCCCGGCGTTGAAAATAGAAGTTGCAAGGCCGCGCTCACTGGCCGGAAACCACTGCCGAACAACCTTGCCCGACGTGGGAAAGGAAGCTGCTTCACCCGCTCCCAGAGCTAACCTGGTGGCCAGCATGCCGCCAAAGCTGGTGGCGACCCCGGTCAGCATGCCGGCGATAGACCAAATGGTCACCGAGAGGCCGTTGACCAGCCGCGCGCCTCTGCGGTCCGTCATCCACCCCCAGAGCAAGAGAAAAAAAATGTAAGTCCATTGGTAAGAGGAAAACAGCAGACCCATCTTGCCGGCGTCCCAGGCAAAATCCTTAGCGATAGCCGGCGCGGCCACCGAAAGATTGATGCGGTGCACGTAGTTAATAAACAGATTGAGAAACAACAGGCCGGCGATGTAAAAGCGTTTGCCCGTCCAGAGGGAGCCAACGCGAGCGCTCGCCAAAGACTGGTCCGATGATGCGGCAACGCTGAAGTTGGCGCCCGTGGTCATGTCCTGAAGTTAGTCTTCGCCCCAACCGAAGTTAGGCAGGGGATGAGGTTTGGGCGGAAGGTCCCAGCTGCCCGTTGCCAGGGGCCGCACCTCGCGGTCAATTCTGACGTCGAGTACGGTAGGCCGGCCCGAACGGATGGCGGCCTCCAGTTGGGGAGCAAGATCGGCGGGCTTTTCCACGGTCTGACCCACCGCACCCATGGACCTGGCCATCATGGCGTAATCCGCCGAAAACAGCTTTCCGTTTGGATCGGTGAAACTGACCGCGATCTCCCGGCCTTTACCGAAGTAGCCGCTCTGCTGATCGCGGATGGAGCAATAGCCAAAGTTGTTCCACACCACCCATACCACCGGAATCTGGTACTCCACGGCGGTGAGCAGAGCGCTCGCATTCATCATGAATGCGCCATCGCCGCAGAGCGAGACCACAGGCTGATCGGGGGCCGCAAGCTTGGCGCCGATGGAACCGGCAACGGCGAATCCCATGGAAGCAAATCCCCAGGTTTGGAGGAACGTACGCGGCTTCCAGGCTTCGTATTCAGCTACCAGCCAGTTATGGTGTACGCCGACGTCGCAGAGAACGATGCCGTCCGGCGGCACCACTTTGCGCAAATCGGCGACAGCGCGCTCGGGACGGATGGGGATTGCATCCGAGGTGCGGGGGGGCGCCGTGGCAGCATCCCATCGCTTGCGCCATCCCGCAATGCGCTCCAGCCAGGCATCGTGCGGGCTTACAGCGCGCGGCGCAGCCAGAAGTTGCTGCAGCAGAAGTTTGGCGTCGCTCACAATGCCGAGCTCCGGCCGAAAGTTGCGGCCGATTTCAGCCGCGTCTATATCAACGTGAATCAGCTTGGTGGGCGGAATATTGTAGGTGAAACCGGGGAGCCACGCGCTGGTGGCGCGGTCATCAAATCGCGTTCCCAGGGCCAGAATCACGTCCGCGTTCCGGCACGCTGCGTTCGCTGGGTAGGATCCATTACGGCCGGTAGTGCCCAAGCTCAAGGAGTGGCGAGGATCGAAAACGCCTTTGCCGAAGGGTGTGGTGGCCACGGGGATTTTAAAAGTCTCGGCAAAAACCAGCAGCTCGGGTTCGGCCCCGCTCAGTTCGACGCCATGGCCGGCGACGATTACCGGGCGCTGCGCCGATTGAAGGAGCCGCAAAGCCTCGTCCACCGCGGCAGGATCCGCCGCAGGCCGAGCGTACTCCGCCGTGGGCCACTCGTTGTCGCGCTGGGCGGCACTCTCGTCCACCGGTTCCACAAACACGTTCAACGGTATGTCAATGTTCACCGGCCCCGGACGCCCGTTGGTCATCAGCGCAAAAGCCTGACGCAAAGCGAGTGGTAGCATATCCGCGCGCGTGGGCTGGAAGCTGCGCTTTACGTAAGGGCGGAGGACACTGATAAAGTCTCCCTGAAAATATCTGCCGGTCTCCTGGAAGGGGCCGCGGTTCCACTGCTGGGTCGGGACGTTGCCGGTGATGTTGAGCATGGCCGAGGAATCGGCGAATGCGGCGGCAACGGCGACAATCAGATTGGTTGAACCGGGGCCGCACGAAGTGTAGGTAGCGGCGGGCTTTTGCGTAATGCGAAAGTAGGCTTCGGCCATGAACCCGGCG
>DATEGM010000123.1:0-8324 GCA_035280085.1 Terriglobales bacterium | reverse complement strand
CCCGCCACCGCCAGGAAGACGGTGAACATCAGCACCAGGAAACGCTGGCGCAAAGCAGCTTGAACGATGCGGTGAATCATCCCGAGTTAGCGCCGGCCTGTGCGGTTCTCCCTATTGCTGGAGTGAATTAGCAAATTGCAGAAACAGGCTGCCGTCGCCTACCACCTGTTCTCCCGGCTTGAGCCCATCGAGGATCTGGCTCATTCCGTGGTTGCTCTCGCCCAGCTTGACCATGCGACGTGCGAACTGGTGGTTGGTTTGATTGACGGCGACATAGACAAAAGGCTCGTTCTCCTCGTTGCGCAGCACCGCCGAATCGGGGACGGTAAGCGCGTTCTTGATGGCGCCGGCAGCCACGGTAACCGTCACGTACATATCCTTCTTCAGCTTTCGGCCGGGATTCTGGGTGACGACACGAGCCTGTACCGTACGCGAGGCGGGGTCCATGCCTTCGGCCACGTAGGAAATTCTGCCGCTGAATTCCTGACCCGGGTAGGTCGAGGTGGTGATGGTGACCGGATCGCCCACGTGTACGTAAGCCAAGTCGTCCTGGAAGACATTGGCCAGCACCCAGACGGTGCTCATGTCGGAGATGGTGAAGCACTGGGTGTTGCCCGCTTGCACCACCTGGCCGGGCGAAACCAGGCGCTCCACCACTTCGCCGCCCAGCGGCGCAAGCAGCGGCACCTCCGGCGATGCCGGCTTGGAAATCACGGTTTCGGGATTGGAGATTCCGATGATGGTCAGCGCCTGCTCAGCCGCCACCATGTCCGCCTGGGCCTGGTTGCGCGCTGATTCCGCGGCTTGCAGGTCGCGCTCGGCAATGGCGTTGTGGGCGTAGAGGTCCTTGGAGCGGGCGTAATTTTTGTCCGCCAGCTCGAAGGCATCGCGCGCCTTCAGGTAGTTGGCGCGAAGCTGCGAATAGTCAGGGCTGGCCAGGTAAAGCATGGCTTGGCCCTTGCGGACTACCTCACCGGGTTGCGCCACAATGCGGCTCACCGGCCCGCTGACCTGGGTGATTACCGGCGTAGTGCGAAAAGCATTGAAGGCGACAGCGCCGCTCAGGCGCAAGACGCGGCGCAGGGTTGTGGGCTGGACCGTCACCACCTGCACGTGCGACATCTGCTCCGCGGGAACCGTGAACAGCAGAGAGCCCCCGCTGTTGGGGTTGGCAGCCTCGGCCGTCTTGGAACTGTTGTTGCAGGCCAAAAGCGCCAAAATGGCGGCCAATCCCAGGCCAGCAGCTGCCTGCCAACCCCTGCTTCGCCGCGGATTGGGTTGAGCGTGGCTCATGGCAAATTCCTGGTTCCAACCGCTTCCTTCAACTGCTCCACTGCTGTCATATATGAGGCCAGCGCCTGGCGATAAGCCAGTTCTGTGGCGCGATAGCTGCGCTCTGCATCGAGAAAATCGAGCAGGCTGGCTCCCCCCTTTTTATAAGCATACTCGCTGATATCGCGAGAATCCTGGGCATTCTTGAGGTAACCACCCAGGTAAAGCTGCACCACCTGCTGGTTGGTGCTGACCGCGGCATAGGCGCTCTCCACGTCGGTCAACACGATATCGCTGGCGGCGTAGGCGTTTTCCTGCGCCTGGGCAATGGCATAGCGGGTACGGGCGATTTCGCCCTGGTTGCGGTTGAAGATGGGCAGTTCCATGTTGGCGAGCCAGGACCCAGAGCTATAACCGGAAACGTGGGAGTAGTTGAAACCCACGGTTAGGTCACGTTTTCCATTGGCTCGCTGCAGTTCGTATGCGCTCTTAGATGCCGTTACCCCCTGTTCCGCAGCAAGGAAGTCCGGCCGTTGCCGCAGGGCCAGGGCTTTGAGGTCGTCCTCGTTCTGGTTAACCGGCGTGTAGGTCAAGTCGCCGGCAACGTCGTAATTCTCGGGCACGGCGGTGTACCCCATGGCCTGGCGGAGGCCGGCCAGGGCCTGAACGCGGGCGACCTGGGCCGTAGAGACATCAGTCTGGAACTGCAGCAGCTGCAGCTTGATCTTGAGGTAGTCGGCTTCGCTGATATCCCCGGCCTTGTAGCGCTCCTCGCTTATGGTGACGGTTTGCTGGAAGCTGTTGAGGTCCTGCTGCGCGAACTGGAGGTTGGAATCCGCCAGCAGTGCGGCAACGAACTGCTGGGCTACGTTGAAGGCCAGGGTACGCTGCGTGTCCAGCACTGTGGACCGAGTCTGCGTGGTTACATCCCGCGCCGCCTGTAGCCGGTGCTGGCGCTTGCGCCCGCGTTCGATCAGGTAGCTGATTCCCAAATCGAATTCCGAGAGCTGGTCAACCGTGGAACTCGTGTTCGAGCCGGACGGATTACCGAAGATGGGCAAGAACAACGAATCACCAGCAATAACCGGGTTAGGCCGCAGGTTGGCGGTGGTTTCTTCCGCCTGTGCCTGGGGAATGGTAGTCTGCGCCGCCTTTAGCACGTGGCTGTGGGTGAAGGCCAAGTTGATGGCTTCATCGAGCGTGATGCGCACCGCCGGGGGCGGGGCAGGCGGGGGGGCGGGCAAGGGCTGAGTGGTGGGCGCCGGCTGTGCGGGCGACGGCGATTGCACGGGCGGGCTGGGCGGCTGAGTGGAACCGGCTTGGGCGGCGGAAATGCCTGCCAGCATCGCCATTGCGACCAGGAGAAGAAGGCTGGAACAGTGGGAAGACCTGCTTTTCGTCAGCATACGAGCAAGGTGTACGAACCAATCGGCATTCCCCCCAGACGGAGGGCCGGCAACTGCGCCTGCTCCGGCGAAATTAGGCTCGCACACTACCTTGATTCGGCCTGGCCAGACGCCGCTGGCTGCCGTTATCCTCCCCCTTCTTTACACGCCCTGTGCTTTGTTTCTCCCATTCTAAACGGAATTGGCAGAAACTCTCCAACCAGCGATTGGCGGGAAACCGGGAAGGAACGGGGGAAACTACGTTTGTCATCCTGAGCGCAGCGAAGGACCTGCTTTTCAGCGCGGGAAGAAACTTTGTACTTGCCGCAACCCCGGCTGACTCCTGACTACTTTTCCTGCCGAGCAAATGCTGCCGGCGGAATGTCATTCGCATGCGGCGTCACGCGCTCCAAATCCGGTGGGACATGCGCATTCACGTCGCGCACCGCCCAGGCCATGGCGCCGGTGAGCAGTGCCTGGAAGGCAGGATTGGACCACACGTCTTCGCGGTGGCCAAGCGCGGTGTAGAAGACTCGTCCCTGGCCATACATGCGCGCCCAGGTGTTGGGATAAGGCGGGCGCTGGTAGAAATTGCCCTGCATGCCCTCGGTCTCCATCACCAGCAGCACATGCAGGTCGGACGGAAAGGCCCGCAGGGCGTACCATTCCTCGGTCCATTCAATTCCCTGCCCCAGGCCCTGCATGCCGGGAAAGCGGGGGTCGGCAACGCGCGCTCGGGCCTGTTGCTG
This sequence comes from Terriglobales bacterium, assembly GCA_035280085.1. GTDB lineage: Bacteria > Acidobacteriota > Terriglobia > Terriglobales > Acidobacteriaceae > JAICWP01. The sequence goes on along the minus strand of DATEGM010000123.1, from coordinate 4,918 downwards.
CTGGCCGTGGCCGACGAATTCCGCGCCAATCATCTCAACGTACGGGTCAACAGACGCTGGGGGCTTGGGGTCGGTGTGGGCCGAAGCAGGCTCAAATGTGTCGGTGGCGGAATGGGTGCCGATGAATCCCTTGCCCTGGCGAATGAGGTTAAGAAACGCCTGTTTGCCTTCCGGCGTCATGGGCGCATTCTTGTCCTGGCCGGGAGTGGTGAGGTCGCCGGTCGTATAGAAGAAAAATGCGTCGTATTGCGACAGAGCGGGCTGGGAGAAAACGCTGCCATCTTTGGTAGCGGTGACCTCGATGCCTCGTTTCTGCCCCAGGCCGGTGACAATCTCCTCCGCCGGGCTTAGTTTGCTGCCGCTGCGTTTCACCATGTCGTGTTCGAATCCGGACGACTTCGTAAACATCAGGATTCTTTTGCGGGCGGGAGTTTTGGCCGCCGACAGGCTGCTCAGGCCCAGGCCCATGGCGCCCGATCCGAAAAAACGCAGCAGCTCTCGGCGATTCATAACTGGCTAGAGTAACGGGTTTGGGAGTAGGGCTCAAGACGGGGTACTGGGGCGGCGGGGTCTTGAGTACAATACCGCGTTATGGCGGGGTATTCGGGCACGCCGCTGGTCAAAAAGCTCGGCATCAAGCCGGGGCAGCGTATCGCGCTGCTCAGCGGCCCGCCAGGATATCGCAAGATGCTGGGCCCATTGCCGGACAGAGTGAATTGCGCGGAGCAATTGGGCGAGAAGCTCGACTTTATCCAATTGTTCGCCACTACCCAGGCAGACTTAAAGCGTCGCTTTAAAGAGGCGAAAGGGTGCCTGGTCGCGAATGGCTCCCTCTGGATTTCCTGGCCCAAGAAGGCCTCGGGAATGGCATCCGACCTCAATGAGAACTCAGTACGCGAGATTGGCTTGGGACTCGGGCTGGTAGACGTGAAGGTGTGTGCCGTGGATGAGACCTGGTCGGGGCTGAAGTTCGTATATCGCTTGAAGGATCGCGCATGAAAACCACAAGAACAGCAGCATTGCTGGTGCTGATAACGGCTGCCTCAGCAGTGGCCCAAGGAGCACGCCGCCCGGCCATCATCGGCATCTCTCACGTGACCCTGCGATCCGCGGACTTGTCCGAATCGCGCGAGTTTTATGGCCGCGTGCTGGGGCTAGCGGAAGAACCGGCGGGAAGTTCGCAACGCGCGCGCTTCCGCATCAACGACCATGAATATGTGGAACTGGTTGCAGCCGGCGCCGATGCGCCCGCGGACCGGCTGATAGAAGTTGGCGTCGAAACCAAGGATGCGGAAGCGATGCGCCGCTACCTGGGCGCGCACGGAGTGAGGGTACCGGAACAAGTGACCGAAGGAAAGGTTGGCACGCGCAGCTTTGACGTGCGCGACCCGGAAGGCCATCAGATTTGCTTCGAGCAGTTTGGACCTCCCGCGAAACGCGGCGCCGCGGCACATCCCATTTCCACCCACATGATCCACGCCGGCTTCATTGTGCGCGACCGTGCCGCCGAAGATCGCTTTTACAAGGACGTGCTGGGCTTCCATGTGTACTGGCATGGCGGCATGAAAAACAACGAAACCGACTGGGTGGACATGCAGGTTCCCAACGGCAGCGACTGGCTGGAATACATGCTGAATGTGGCGGAGAATCCTTCCCCTCACGAGGCTGGAATAATGCGACATCTTGCGCTAGGCGTCCCAGACATTAAGCCCGCCATAAAGATGGCGGAACAGAGCGGCTGGCCCATCCCTGACCCGGCGGAGGTTGGCCGCGACGGCAAATGGCAGCTCAACCTTTATGATCCCGACCTGACCCGCGTGGAAGTGATGGAGTTTCGTCCGGTGGAGCCGCCGTGTTGCGCCAAATACACCGGCCCGCACCCTGGGAATCGGTAGTCGCGAGTCCAAATCAAACCGCCGAGAACGCAAAGGACGCCTAGGAAATGAGCTTTCACATGCGATAAATCGTCGGCGTCCTCTGCAGTTGATGTCCGGTTTGATTTTGCCGAGTCCTGACTCCTGAGTAACTGACTACTTGTAGAATTAGGTCTGAGGCATCCAACAAAACCCATGTCTGCACCTACCAAGGTTCGTCCCCAAACCTCCGAGATGCCGCCTGTGCCGTTGACCCTTGAGGGCTCCAGCGTCCTGCACCAGATGATGCGTTTTCGCTGGGCGGAATGGCGGCGGCTAAATCCCGGCGAGCGCAATCACATCCTCAACGAAGCTCAACCTGTGCTTCAGGAAATGGAGAAGCGGCAGAGTGCCGTCTATTCCCTGCTCGGCCATAAGGGCGACCTGATGCTGGTGCACTTCCGGGCGTCATTCGATGAACTGAAGCAACTGGAACTCCAACTGGCGCGGGCGGCACTGAACGACTATCTGGAAGCCACCACTTCATATCTTTCGGTGGTTGAACTGGGACTTTATGATTCCTCGGTAAAGCTCTACCAGCAATTGGTGGAGCGCGGCCTGCAGCCACATTCGCCGGAGTGGAACGCCGAGGTCGAGCAGGAAATGGAGCGGCAGCGCGCGGCCATGCGCCCGCGGCTTTATCCGGAGATGCCGCCCAACCGTTATGTCTGCTTTTATCCCATGGACCGCCGGCGGGGCGAGGGCAAAAACTGGTACACCCTGCCTATCGAAGAGCGGCAGCGGCAGATGCGCGAGCACGGGCTCGTAGGGCGGCGCTATGCCGGCGAGGTGAAGCAGATTATCACCGGCTCCATCGGCTTCGACGACTGGGAGTGGGGCGTAGACCTTTTTGCTGATGATCCCCTGGTCTTCAAAAAATTGATCTACGAAATGCGCTTCGACGAGGTCAGCGCGATGTACGCGTTGTTCGGACATTTTTACGTGGGCGTACGCTGTCCAGCGGCGCAGCTGGGAAGGCTGCTGGAAGGCGAGTTGCCCCAAGCCGGCAATCACCCGTCTTAACGATTTCTGCAGACGCAACAAGTTGCGTCTCTACACTCTCTCCCAAGGGACCTGACGGATTATGTCTCTACCGGTTTTCGAACTTGTTTCCCCACATCTGCATGGTGGTGGAGACGTTGCATGCATGCAACCTCTGCCCAGAAGAAATCTGAACACCCATTTTGGGAACTAGAAACGCATAAGTAGAGACGTTACTTGTTGTGATGTTTCAGGAGGATGTCCATTCGATCCTCCAAGGACGGTGATTGCTCAGCACAATCAGCTTCTCTCGGTTCGGTCGAATGGACAACCTCCTGAAACATCACAGCTTGCAACGTCTCCCGCACAAATTCTGAAATCCATTTTGGGAACCAGAAACACATCTGTAGAGACGTAACTTGTAAGGTCTCCCGAAGTGAAGACGTTTCTTGCAACGCCTCGCACCAGGGCCCGAAAATCATTGCCAGGTGACTATAATGAGGGACACGGCCGGGCGAATCTGGCCCGATTATTAGCGTGCCCTCCCAGGTGCCCCAACGCGACGAACCCTCCCGGCGCAGGACGGCGATCATCCTGCTCGCCGGCGGCATACTTGTGCTGTTTACCATCCTGCTCTCGCAAGCCTCGTTCAACTGGCCCATCTTCCAGCCCAATGTCAGCGAGCAGCCTCTGGTTTTTGCCGCTCTTTCAGCGCTCGTATTCCTGCTGTTCGTAGTGCTTACCTTCGTCCTGCTGCGCACCCTGCTCAAGCTTTTCGCGGAACGCCGGGGGGGGGTGCTGGGCTCCAAGTTCCGCACCAAAATGGTGGGAGGAGCGCTGCTGCTGTCCTTTACCCCGGTGCTGTTTCTTTTCCTCTTTGCCTACGGGCTGATGAACCACTCCATAGACAAATGGTTCTCGCGCCCGGTGGAGGAGGTGCGCGAAGACACGGAAGCAATGACGCGCCTGCTCTCAGCCTATGCGGAAGAGAACGCTCACCAGGAGGCGGTGCTACTGGCCAGCGCGCCGGAGACGCAGCAGGCCTTCGCCAGCGGCAATTTCACCGGAGTGGCCGATCTGTTCGAGCAACATCAACCCACCTTGCAGGGGGGCTTTGCGATCGCCGTGCGGCAGGGCCGGGCGGAAGCCAGTTTTCGCGTGCCGGAAGCGTGGTCGGTCCTGAAGCCCATCTTGCCGCTGAAACAAGCGGCTGCCGATCGTCCGGCGCGCTTTTCCTGGAATGGATCGGAATACATCCTGGGCAGCGCGCGCGTGGGTGCCGAAGGGGCCATTCTGGTGGCCATGCCCCTGCCGCCAGCCTTTTCCGAAACCGTGCGCCAGATTGACTCCAGCCAGCAGCGCTATTTCCAGCTGGCACAGCAACGCAAACTGGTGCGCATCACCTACATGGAGCTGTTAGCTTTGCTCACCATGCTGGCCTTGTTTGCGGCGACCTGGCTGGCGCTGTTCACCTCCAAGCTGGTGACGCGGCCGGTGGCTGCGCTGGCGGAGGCGACGCAGCAGATTTCGCGCGGGCGTCTGGACTACCGGGTGCAGGTGGCGGCCGCCGACGAACTTGGGGAACTGGTAGCTTCCTTCAACCGCATGGCGGAAGAACTCGAGACCAGCCGGCACCAGATTATGGCTTCCAGCCGCGAACTGAAAGACGCCAATCTCGCCCTGGAGCAGCGCCGCCGGCACATGGAAACCATCCTGGAGAGCATTCCTACGGGCGTGCTTTCGCTGGATGCTAAACGCCGCGTCACCCATGCCAACGTCGCTCTGCAACGCATTTTCAATCCTCAATCACGGATTGCCGACCGGATGAACTTCCTGACTGGCAGCACGCTGTCGGAAATCTTCCCCAGGGAGATGGTGGAGGATCTGGAGCCCCTGCTGCGGCGCGCCGACCGCATGGGAGTAGCTACGAGCCAAGTAGAGCTCAGCTGGCACGGCAGCATGCTCAACGTAGCCGTAACCGTTGCCACCCTGGAACATGAAAACCTCGGGCTGGGCTACGTAGT
>DATEGM010000122.1:0-2734 GCA_035280085.1 Terriglobales bacterium | reverse complement strand
AAATTCAGGGCCGAAGGAGCCATCCTGCCGGGCAACGCGAGCGGAAAGCAGCGTAACCTTGAATCCCATAGCCTGCAGCAGGGCGGCGAAGGCGCCGTTCATCTCATAGCAGAAACCGCCGCGGCGCTCTTCCACGATTTTGCGCGCGCAGGCGTCCTGGTCAACCACGATTTTCCGGCCGCGCGAAATGTCCAGGTTTTCAAAAGGTACGCTCAGCATGTGGGCGCGATGGAGGGCGCGCAGCACCTCTGCCGTGGGCGTCACCGGTCCGGTGTAACCGATGCGGGCGAGATAGGCAGGCACGTTCATGGTGTGGCTGTAGGATACCGGCTCCGGAGCAGCGATTCCATATTTGTCGTGGTGCGACATATGAGTCCGATAGGGGGTTGACGGCCGAGAGTATAATGCCGCCTCGCCTTGCCTAATCTCTCCACTGGAGGCACACGCTTCTCATGTTCCGACGCACCCTGCTTCTGCTGGTAGTACTCGCCGTGCCCATACTGGCGCAATCCAAGCCGCCAGAGTTGCAGGTCCGGGCCGACACCAACTTCTTCAAGCTGCCCGCCGGTGTTTACTTTGGCGAATGCGTCGGCGTGGCGCTGGATTCCAAGGGCAACATCTACGTGGCCAACCGCGGCCTGCACCCGCTTTTAGAGTTCCGCCCTGACGGAACCTTTATGCGCTTCCTCGGCGAGGGTCTGGACATCTACGAAGCCCCGCACACGGTAGCCATTGATGTCCAGGACAACATCTGGTACGTGGACGCGGGCACTAGCCTGATCGTCAAACTCGATCAGCAGCAGCGCCTGCAGATGGTGTTCGGCAAGAAGCCCGAGGCGTGGACCTGGGACACGCACGTGGTGCAGCATGGGCAGCCGGGCCCGAATTTCTTCTACCAGCCTACGGGAGTGGCGTTTGGCGCCGACGGCAGCATCTTCGTGAGCGATGGCTACGGCAACTCGCGCGTGGCCAAGTTCGGCCCCGACGGCAACCTGGTAAAGGATTGGGGCGAGCGCGGCGCCGAACCTGGCCGCTTCCACACGCCACATTCCATTCTGGTGGATAAGCAAGGCCTGGTCTACGTGGCTGACCGCGAGAACCACCGCATCCAGGTGTTCGATGCCGAAGGCAAGTTCCTGAAGCTGTGGAATAACGTGGGAGCGCCCTGGAGCATTTGCATCACGCCCGGACCAAAGCAGGTGATCTGGAGCGCCGACGGGTTCACGGGACGCTTCTACAAGCTGGACCTCGACGGGCACATCCTGGGCGAATTTGGCAAAGCCGGCAAACTGGCGGGCCAGTTTGGCTGGACCCACGGCATCACCTGCCCCAGCGAGAACCTGATCTACGCCGCCGAGGAGCTCAACTTCCGGGTGCAGAAGCTGACGGTGGAGGGGCAGTAGCCGGCTATAACGCCATCACGTTGGGCAGGGCAAAGTAGAAAAACAGGGCAATCAGCACCAGGTAGGCGAGCATGATGAGGGTCCAGCCCATGTTGTGGCGGATAACGGCGCCTTCGCTGCGCACGAACTTGCTGGTGGAAACACCAACGCTGGCGGTTTGCGGCGCAATGGGCTTGCCCACCTCAGCACCCACTGAATTTAATGAAGGCAGCAGCAGGACCGGCAGGTTAAGCAGGCGCCCGGTAACCGCCTGCACCGGGCCGAACATGGCGTTGGTGGAGGTGTTGCTGCCGGAAAGCGCCACGCCAATCCAGCCCAGAATCGGCGCGAGCGCGACGAAGATCACGCCAGTCTTGGAGAGTCCGTAGGCCAGTGAGTTGGCCATTCCCGTATAGACGAAGGTATAAGCCAGGGCAAACACAAATAGTGCGACCAGGAACGCGCCCCAAATCTGGTGGAAGGTTTTGGCGAACACCTGCTTCAATGCGCCTGCTCCAGGCCGCAACAGCGCCAGAATCAACAGCCAGGAGGCGAAAATGGAGGTGCCGCCGCCGAGTGGGTTGAAATTGAACGTGGAGGCGATGGATTTCTCGGTCACCGAGGAACGCGCCGTCTCCGTCAAGTGAAAAAGGCTCAGGGAAGGCAAGTGGGACCAGGGGCCAGTCCAGGCCACCACCACCGCAATCAGCACAATGTAGGGCAGCCAGACGGAAAACGCGCCTCGTGCTGTAGTTGGCGCTTCCGGGTCACGGGGCACGAATTCCAGCGGCACACCGCCGAAGCGGCGAACAGTTTTCGGTGACCAGACTTTCACAAATGCGAACAGCACCCAGAACGACACCAGCGCGCCGCTCAGGTCGGGCAAATACGGGCCAAGATAGTGCGCCACCGGCCACTGTCCGGCAATGTAGGAGAAGGAGCCAACCAGCGCCAGCGGCCAGGCTTCGCGTACGCCTTTCCAGCCGCTGACCAGGTAGATGAGTACCCAAGGCGGCAGCAGCGCGAGAACCGCAACAATGTTGCCCACGGAAGCGGAGAGTGCCATGACCGGCAGGGAAGTAACCACCGAGAGCGCCAGTATGGGTACACCCAGCGCGCCATAGGAGACAGGCGCGTTGTTGGCCAGGGCGGCGATGCGAATGGCGTCCAGGTCGGCGATGCCCAGCCCAGCCAGAATGGGCACCACCACCGCCCAGGGATAGCCGAATCCCACCAATCCTTCCAGCAGGGCTCCGAACGCCCAAGCCAGCATGATGGTCTGCACGCGAATGTCGGCTGTGGCATGGTGCACCATCCATGACTTGAAACGGGCAAAGTCGCCGGTCACCACT
>DATEGM010000121.1:0-5955 GCA_035280085.1 Terriglobales bacterium | reverse complement strand
TTGCGCCTGCAGAAGGCGGTTTTCTGCGTGCAATGCGAGCTGATCCACGAAAACAACACGGCCAACTGCCTGGCGTGCGGCAGCAGCGCGGTGCTGAGCGTCTCGCGCGTGTTCGGGGGAGAGCTGGGGCAGCAGCCGCGGGCCACGCTGCTGCAGGACGCCGCCATGGAGCGGCTGGTGCGGGAGCTGATCGAGTCGGTGCCGGCATCGCCGGAACTGGTGCGGGAGAGGCCGGCCATGGCGGCCTGCAGCGCGCAGGATGAGCCGGTGACGGCGCTGGAGCTGCCGCGGGGGCCGGCGCAGCTGGACCTGGAGCCGGCGATTTCAGTGATCGCGGAGCGGGCGCAGTCGCTGACCGGGGCCACGGGCAGCGCTATCGGCCTGCAATGGGGCAGTGAAGTGGTATGCAGCGCGCGGGCCGGGCGCACCGCGCCCGACTTGGGGGTGAGGCTGCAGACCGATTGCGGGCTTTCGGGCGAGTGCCTGCGCACCGGCGAGATTCTGCGCTGCGACGATGCCGAAGATCATCCCCAGGTGGAGCGCAGCGTGGCGCGGCGTCTGGGCGTGCGCTCCATTCTGGTGGCGCCGCTGCAGCACTTCCGCCGGACCTTGGGGATTTTTGAGGTGCTTTCGACGGAGAGCTTCGCTTTTGACGACCTGGCGGTAGCCAACCTGCAGATGCTGGCGGGATTCATGGTGGCCGCCATCACGCGCGCGGCGGGGATGCCAGGGGAGAGAAAGCAGCTATAAAGCAGCAATCAGCATTCAGCAATCAGCATTCAGCATTCAGCCCGTTGGCAATTAGCACGTACCCGCTTTGCTTTCCGCCAAAGGCTCTCTGCCATGACGTGAACGTTCAGCAGTGGGAATTTCCCTGCCGAAATCCAGGCAAATAAAGCGAGCTTAAGAGTTTTCGAGAAAATCCAGAACAGAGCGTTCTGGTGGTGACGATTTGTTCTTGGGTGTTGGCGGCGGAAAATCGTAAGATGTAGAAGTCAGCTCAGGTTCAACTGCATGCCCGTGGAACGGCGTCGCCATCTGCGCCATAAAGTGCATAGCCCTGCTTACGCCAGTGTTGGCGCGGGAGTTGGGGGCGTAGTACTGGACGCCAATGACCGCGGCGCGGCGATTGAGACCATTGCCCGCCTTATTCCCCAAAGCTTTGTGGATCTGCGATTGGACCTGCTGGACACGCGCGGCTCAGCGGTTACGCCGGCGCGGGTGGCTTGGTGCGACGAGGCAGGACGGGCAGGGCTGGAATTTTTAAATCTCACCGGCGAGTCACGGCGGCAGCTGCAACAATGGCTGCTGCTGAACACGCTGCTGGCCGCGGAGAATGCCAGCAAGCTCGGGAAGGCTGGGCGTCGCGACGGTACGCCCGCGGCGGCAGCGCTTGGCGATCCCGCGCCGCTTGAAGCGGCGGGCGATCCGGCGTGGCGAGAAGCAGCCGAACGCGCATTGGCAGCAGCGGAAGGCGATGGAGCCGCGATCGCGCTGGCGGAGGGTGAAGATATCGTGTGCCGGGCGACGGCAGGGGACATCGCGCCGCCACCCGGGACGAAGCTGAATACGGAATCAGGCATTTCCGGAGCCTGCGTGCGCAGTGGCCGCTGGCTGCGCTGCGACGATCCGCGGCTGGACCCGCATGTGGACCGAGAGAGCTGCCAGGTACTGGGCATTAATTCCGTGCTGGCTGTTCCTATCGGCCAACGCGGAGACATCCTGGGGCTGATTGAGGTTTTTTCGCGCACGCCCTACGCGTTCAAAGAAAACCATTGCTCGGCGCTGCAGGAGCTGGCGAAAATTGCCGCGCTATCGCTTCGCCCGGAAGCGCCGCAGGCGCCGGCAGTGGCGGCTTCCGCGCCAGAACCGGCGCCCGAAGCAGCGCTTGAAGAACCGCCGGCGCGGTCGCCAGGAAGCAGGGTTGGGGAACCGCAGGTGGCGAGTCAAGCTGCCGTCGCAGTCGCTCCGGCACTCGCGGTCACGAACACGGCAACGCCCGAAGCCCCTGCGCCGGCTGCAATGGAAGTCAGCAGCGCTCCAGACTCTGCTGCCAATCAGATGACAGCGCCGGAACCCGGGCCTGATGCCACTGCCGCGTCTGCGCCGAGCCCTGCGCCCAGCAGAGGCAAGGGAGAACGGGTGGTGCTGATTGGGCTAGTGGGAATGCTGGTGCTACTAGGCCTTTGGTTCGTGCTGGGCCGGGGTACGGGAGATGCCAGGAGCGTGGATGCGGCGGCGCCTTCTCCCTCCGCGTCGCAAACTCAGCCGCAGCCTACTGCCTCAAGGCAGACGAAGGCGGAAGTGACGCAGCCGACAGTGACCCTGGACTTATCCGATTCGGTGCGCCCGCTGCGCAGGGAGGCGGAATCCGGCGATGCCGAAGCGGCCTTCGAACTAGGGGCGCGCTACGCCAGCGGCGAAGATGTGACCCAGGATTACACGCAGGCGGTAAAGTGGTTTACGCGCGCCGCCGATAACGGGCAAGTGCTGGCCGCGGCCACGCTGGGGGCATATTACTGGGCGGGGCGCGGCGTGCCACAGGACGATGTGAGCGCCTACATGTGGTCTGCTATCGCCAAAGAGGGCGGCGATGAAGCCAGCAAGTACCGCCTGGCTATTCTGCGGGCGCGGATGACAGGCGCGCAAATAGCGGAAGCCGAACAGCGCGCCGGAGCCTGGCGGCGAACTCACGGCCGCACGCATCCGAGCGGCAGAACCACTCAACCTTAGCGAGAAATGTTCAGGGGATGCTGGGGCTTACCGGCGCTTTGCTGCCTCCGCGGGAAAGCGCCAAGGCCAGGCCGACCGCAACCGCGCCCGCTCCTCCCAAAGCAATGGCCGCAATCTTCCCTTTGCTCAGGCTGACCGGTTTGGAAGGAGGAGCCGAGGTCTGATCCGTGGCGGCGTCGGCCAGGGGACAATCGTCGCTGGCGCTGAAACTGATGACCTTGCCGGTCCCGAGGCTGGTGGTCTGTACGCCATCGTTCACGTTAATGGCGCCTTCGCGGGTAGCAATTTCCAGCTTGCCGCTGGCGCGAGTGATCTCGTACTTGGCCACGTCAGAACCAGGAGTGATCGTAAGATTAGCCACGCGCGAGGACAGGCGGTTAACCACCGTGGTTACCAGCAGGTGTCCGCAGCCTATTTCCAAAGCGCCCTGACCGTAGGTGAGGACTGTGTTGGGGGAGAGCAGAACGGTCGCTCCCACGGCGGTCAGGCTGGCGGTGGCGGAGGCCGCAGTCTGCACCTTGTCGCCGGCAAACAGCCCGACGGGCGCATTAACGTCCTTGCCGTCCACCAGAACCTTGCCTTGCGGGAAGAGCATGGGGCCAGTGGTCTGGGCGGCTATTTGGCTGAGCGGGAGGAGCAAGACCAAAAGGAAGCAGAGAAAAGAGCGCAGGTTGCAGATAAGGGTGTCCCCAGAATGAAACAATAAACTTTTCATATGGAGATATATATGCTGCAACTTAGTGCAGTCGGGCATGAGTGTCAATCGCGTTTTTTCCACAGCCAGAAGCACTTCCGAGTGTGTGTGAGAACGTTCTTTCGCCCCTCTGGGGCTGTGAATTTACTCCACTGTATACCCCGGGCTTACGCCCGGGGCTACATTCTGGTGCCGCTCCGCGGCTCGAAATAATGGCATTGTTCCACCGCCTCTTAGTGCTCACATAGACTCTTACCGGCTCGCTTGCTGTTAAACGGCGCGCGTGACAACAGGGCAGGGCACCGGGTTTGGCCAAAGCGGGAAAGGCGCTGGGCGTAGCCAATTTGGGTAGGATGCAAACGCCCGGAATGGTGATATTGTGGGCATGATAAGGGAAGCACAGGGTGGACGTGACCGAACAAGGGAAAGAAAAAGAAAAAGAGAAAAAGCCACGCAAAGGGATGCCGCGGTGGTTCTGGCCAGTGGGGCTGATGACCACCGGCATAGCGGGAGCCGCGGTGGTGGTGCTACGCGGTTGCTGGCATCGCAAGATGAGTTGGCCTATCCGGGTGGAAGGGTATTCCTACCAGGTGTGCCTGGGCTGCGGCATCAAGCGGCTGTTTGACGAGGAGACGTTCCACGGCTACGGCTCCTACAGCTACGACCTGCACGAACTGATAGCGCGAGACCGGGCAGCGCGCCTGAAGGCCATGCAAGAAGAGAAGCCGGCGTAACGCCACTTTCGGCGCGCTGAAAGAACGATCCGGCGAGCCGGGTTCCGCTCTTATCGTCCAACCGTGAGATATACGGCGTTGTTGCCGGAGCGCAAATCTTTGCCGTAAGAAATGGCAAAGCCTACGCCGAGCACGCGCACTTTTGCCTGCACTCCTGAATCCCACAGCCAGGCAGGGGCGCCCAGGCCGGGCGAGGAGTCGGTGATCTTGCCTGTATCCAAAAATGGTCCCAGCTTCAGGCTCAACAAGCCGTTGCTATAGAGATTCTTGTCCAGTTCCCAATTGGAGAGAATGTAGTTACGGCCCATGGGCGCGCTGCCTTTGCGGCCGTCGCGGGTGCCGATATGAGCCCGAAGCCAGAGCGAATTGTCCTGCTCGATGCCCAGCATAAATAGCTCGTCGAAGGGAACCTGGCCCCAGGTTTTGCCGGCGCGGACCGTTTCCTGGATTTGGTAATCGTCGCCTTGAGCCTGCGGCAGCCAGCGTGCGGCCAGCGAGCCCTGGAGCTTCAGAAATGAGTGGCTCGTCGGCGACCAGATTCTTCCGGTCTGGGAAGAAACGCCGGAGCGCACCAGGAAGCGCCTTTCCGGAATCCGCCACAGGTCATAATTCAGCTGGGCCAGATGTTTCAGCTGGTAGCCTTGGGAGAGGAAGGCCGAAGTCAGCGCCGGGCCGGGAAAGACGTTGCGGAAATCACGGTGCGAAAACTCCACGCCGGTAGACCAGTCCCAGCGGCCGCTGACAAAGGAATTGATGGCGGCGGCGACCGCCTCGCGACGCACATTGGCGGAACCGAGCAGAGGCGCCGAGCCAGTAAAGGACGGACGAATGTCCCAGTTCTCGTTGCGCAAGTCCACCTGCACGCTATAGCGCTGCTTCGCGTTCTGCCTCCAAGGGCCTGATAGGGCTCCTTCGAAGCGGCGTTTCTGCGCGTCCCAGCGCAGCAAGGATTCGATGTTGACGGCGGAATGGCCGAGATTGAAGTACTCGGGATAAATCGTCTGCCGAAAAGCGCCGCGAAAAGTTGAAATCGCCGCCTGCCATTTGTTGGCGCCCCAGCCATTGCGTTCGCTTCCGCGGAACACGACATCGAAATTGTTATCCGGGCGAGCGTTCAGGTCGAACGCGTAGCGAGGGAAGACGTCCAGTCCGCGAACTCGAGCCTGGGTGGTCCACAGGTCGGGCAAAGACAGTACGGAGGCTTGCGAGAAGGCGAAAGCCGTGTCCAGCAGGGCTGCATTTACTTGCGGCTCAGGCTGCAGCGAGATGCTGGCAATGCGGGGCTTGCCCACCCGATTCCAGTACTTCAGGGCCGCTTCCGTGTTCCCCTGGAGAAAGTAGATACTGCCCAGGAAATCGTTGGCGTAGGGATCGCCGGGATGGAGTTTGAGGGCGCGCCGCAGCCATTTGGCAGCTTGCGGGTAACGCTTTTGCCTGAAGGCGACGCCGGCAAGTTCGACGGGGAATCTAACATCGCGAGGCTGCAGGCGATGGCCGGCGAGCAAAGCCTGAGAAGCGCGGTCCCAGAGTCCGAGTCGCGCCAGAGCCATGCCGTAGTAGTAATCCAGGTCAGCAGAGGGCTGGGAAACAGTTTCCGCCAGGCGCACTAGCTCCTGCCACTGCTCCCTGGCAAAGAGTTGTTGGATGGTGGCGGTTTGAGCGCCGGGCTGGTTACTCGACTGTCCGCTGCCGGGCAAAGCTATCCAACCCAGCAAGAGAAGCGCGGCGGCAAAACGAATCAGCGGCCGCCTTGCTGGGGGACGGCTAGCAGGCTCCAGTTGGCAGTAGCCTTCC
>DATEGM010000120.1:0-15533 GCA_035280085.1 Terriglobales bacterium | reverse complement strand
CTGCATGCCCGCACAAGTACTGGGGACCGCCAGCAGCGTGGTGGTGAACTGCCGTGGGCGCGCGGTGCGCTGCTTTCAGGAAAACCAGAGCTACTGGGTAGGCGTGGTCATTGACGAGTACGGTTTAGAGCGCCAGGGCGCGAGGAAATAACAGGCACTATGGCCAGCAGCTCGGTCCAACTTCAGAGCGATAGCGACAACGGGCAGAACGGCCAGGGCAAGGCGTTCACGCGCCTGATTGTGGCCGACAGCCAGACGATTTTCCGCGTCGGGCTCCGTAAAATTTTCGCCCTGGAAGATGACATTCGCGTGGTTGGCCAGGCCGAAAGCTACGGTCAGGCCATTTCCGCCCTCGCCAAGTTCAGTGCTGACGTCATCCTTTTTGAGACTGCGCTGGCCGCCGAGCCCGCTGAAGCCGTCAGCGAACTGCTGCGCCGCGCTCCCAACTCCAAGCTCATTGTGCTAACCGCGGGCGCCAGCCAGGACGAGGTTCTGGAGCTTTTCCGCCGCGGCGCTCACGGCATAATTGACCGCTCCATCCCGCCCGAAACCCTGGTGGCCTGCATTCACAAAGTGGCCAAGGGCGATATCTGGCTGGATGAGCAGGCGGTCAACTGGGTGCTGCATGCCTTCCGCACGCAAGCGACTCGCCCCATCGCCCCGGCCGCCAAGGTCCACCTGACGCAGAAGGAAATGATGATTGTGGCCTGCGTGGCCCAGGGCATGAAGAACAAGGAAATCGCTGTGCGGGTTAACACCACCGAGCAGGTGGTCAAAAATTATCTCCGCAAGGTGTACGACAAGCTGGGCGTTTCTGACCGCCTTGAGCTGGCGCTCTACTGCCTGCACCATCGTTTGCTGGACAATACCGATGCGGTGCCGCCGCTGCCCCAGGCTGCGCCGGCTGCGCCCGTCAGCGCCGCTCCCGCCCAGGAAAAAGAAGCGGAATCCGATTCCGTGGATCCCCTCGCTCCCGTCAAAGCCTGAGCTCCGCCTTCGTCGTTCTGGGCCTTGCGAAAGCAAGGCGTCATGCAGAGCGGCTTCAGCCGCGAAACATCTCGCGCGCAACACTGCCGTCCTTACCCGAGTGTCTACAACACTGCGCTGGCCGGAATAACAATGCTGCTTGGCCGCCCCCAGCAAACCTGCTCAACCCGCCCCACCAAAAACACCCAGGAGCACCCGCCCATTATCAAAACGCCTGCAACAATGGCGAATGGCCCAAGAAAGCTTCCCGTCCGGTCCACAATGAATCCGCTCAGCGCCGGAGTAATCACACCGGCGAAGTTGGCCATGCCGTTCTGCAGCCCAGTCCACCTGCCCGCTGCTTCCGGGCCGGCAAGCGTCTGGCTGAATGCGAAGTTACCGGAAGCGAGAGCACCGGCTCCCAGGCCTGCTACCATCAGCCATGCCAGGTATGCCTGGCCCGTGGCCAGCGCGCACCCTGACATTCCTGTTGCCGCCAGCGCGGCCCCAACCGCCATAGCCGCCTTGCGCACCAGTGTTGGCGTTTGTCCATTGCGGATCCAGGCATCCGCCACCCACCCCGTCATCATGGCCGAAATCGCCTCCAGCAGGTAGTAGATGCCGGCGGTTTTCGCCATCGTGGGCAAAGTAAGGTGACGCGCGTGTACCAGATAGTAGGGTAGCCACGTCACCATGAAATACAGGTGGTAGTTGGAGGCAAAGTGTCCTCCCGATACACCCCAGAATGACCGCTGCCGCAAAATCTCCACGAAACCGGGGGACCCGGTGCCAGCGGGAGGAGCCAGGCCTGGACCGCGGGGCCTCCACTTCGCCCATGCCGGCAGCCATAGCAGGCTGATCAGCCCAATGCCGATGAACACTGGCCGCCAGCCGTAGGTTGCGATCAGCAGCCCGGCGCCCAGCGTGCCCACTGCGTTGCCGCACCTCAAGCCCGATGTGACCACGCCGTTGGCGAAGCCCCGCCCCTCCTCCATCACGTGGCAGGCCAGAATTTTGGAGCAGGCGGGAAATGCCACCGATTCTCCTATACCTAACAGCAACCGCAACACGATCAGCAAGGTGAAGCCCTGTACCAACCCGGTTGCCGTGGTGGCCAGCGACCATATCAGGTATCCCGCCGCAATCACCACGAGGACGTTGAACCGGTCCACCAGCCAGCCGCTCACGAACTGCATGGCGGTGTACGTCCAGAAAAATGCGGAGAGGAGAAAACCCAGTTGGGTGACGGAAATGTGCAGCTCGTCTTTCAGCAGCGGAGCCGCAACCGAAAGATTGCCGCGGTCAACGTAGTTGACCAGAATGCAGAGGAACAAAAGCGCCAGCGCGGGCGCAAATGGGCTGACTCTCCGCGAGCGGTCCGCCATTGCAGCCATAAAAGCCTGCGGCAGTCTGCGCTCCCCGTTCGGATTTGGCAAGCGGATTTTGCCCCGGCTGCGGCGTCTTTTTGGGCAAGCGGGCGCCTCATACCGGTTGAAAGAACTCAGTTGCGCTCGGCTTCGGCCGCCGTCGGCAACGCTCCTGGCTCGACCATCGCTTTCACGCCAAATTCGTGCACCAGCCGGCCGCCATTGTGCGCCGTGTTCACCAGCAGCAGCATGCCTGCTCCATAGACCACCAGGAAAAGCAGGAGCAGCGCGCGGCCTGCCAGCCAGCCGGGGCTACGCCGCAGCAGCCGGGGCAACCAAAGCATGACAGCAAAAATTACTGTCAGCACCGAGAACGCCACGCGGGTCGTTTCTGCCAGTTGCTCATGGTGCTCCAGCACCGCGTTGATCTCGGGCGTGCGCTCCGTCAGTTTGGCTGCCGCCTCACCCGTCTCCAGAGCTACGAATACAGCGCTGGTGCCCAGCGCCATCAGGATCAGCGCCGCAAAAAGATACACCCGCCCTTTCTCCCGCTGCAGCAGCGCCCCGATCACGATAAACAGTGGCGCCACCAGCAGCAGGGCGATAGGAAAGTGCACAATCAGCGGGTGCAGTGCGTCCCATGCGGGAATAGGTGGAAACTGAATCATTGCCATCTCCTCTCAGAGTTAGCGCCGCCCACCACACCCGCCAGGCGGCGCTGGGGAGCTCAGCTTACCTTCTCGTACTTATGTTTCGGGCTGAAGCACGATGGACACTTGGAGAAGTCCACTTTAGTTGTGGTATAGCCGCACACCGTGCACACGTAGTACTCCTGCCCCGCACCTTTCATCTGCGGCAGGTTGGCCAGGGCTTCGGCGTAGAGCTTGGCGTGTTCCGCTTCCGCCGTCTTGGCGTAGTTGAAGGTTTGAATCGCGTCCTTGTTGCGGTCCGCGCGGGCCGCCTTCAGAAATGCGGGATACATCACGTCGCGCTCGTAAGTCTCTCCTTTAATCGCGGCTTCGAGGTTTTCCTTTGTTGATGCGACCACCGGGGCCTCAATCTTGGCCTCCGGAGTGCCGCCCATCTTCTTGATTACATCGGCGTGATTGCGCGCGTGGATCTCTTCTGCTTTGGCCGCTGCGCGGAACAGGCTGGCCGCCTTGCCATATCCTTCTTTGTCAGCCTGCTGCGCGAAGGCCAGATAACGGGCATGGGCGTTGCTCTCTCCATTGAATGCCGCCTTGAGGTTCTCCAGGGTCGTGCCGGCCTTGAAGGGGGCGTCAGCCGCGAGCGCAGTCGCGCCTGTTAGCCCCAGGACGATGATCGCCAATAAAATGTTTTTCATTTTGGCTCCCTTCAACGGGTTATCTAAGACATGCCGCTCACCGGTTGGCAGGCGACACCATAATTATCCGGCCAGCGTGGTTGCTTGTGATTGACACTATGTGAGTACAGTGGCGAACGATTCCCAAAATGGGACGCGCACGTGCGTGGTTTGGCCGCGAGATCTCTTGCTCTGAGCGGATCGCCTAACTTGATTAGGGTAGAGTGCACTGCAGAATGCCGGCCCGCTTGAAGAGTGCCGGCCCCCTCTCCCAGAGCGCCCTGCGCAAACTTGCGCTAAGCTGTTGAAATACTACTTCCGGAGGGCAGAATGACCTCAAACATGGCCCAACTGCTGGATGACATTCAGGAGCTGGATATCACGGTCACAGGAAGAAAATCGGGCAAAAACATTTCCCTGCCGGTATGGTTCGTGCGCCAGCAGGACCGCCTTTACCTGCTGCCGGTGCGCGGCTCGGACACGCAGTGGTATCGCAACGTGCTTGAGACGCCAGTGCTGACCATTGCGGCCAAGGGCACCTCCGCCGGCGTCAAGGCTCAGTTCATTGACGATCCCAGGCGAATCAGCGGCATCGCAGACCAGTTCCGCAAGAAGTACGGCGCCGGCGAGGTAAAGAAGTACTACTCAAAGTTCGATGTTGCCCTGGAAATAGAGCTGCCGCAGGAAGCAGCGGCGTGATGGCACGCCCGCGGCAATCATTTGCTTAAAACGCCCGGCGCAGGAGCCGGCGGATGCCAAGAAGCAACCAGACGGCAACGCTCCAGCACGCCCAGCTGAGAAAGATCGCGAAAAAGAAACCGAACGCCCCTTCGCCTTCATGAAAATCTATGGACACGAAGCGGTTGACCAGCCAGCCCGGGCCATCCACCATCCAGTTAAGAGAATCAACCTTGAAGGCAACAGCAACCAGGGCGGCGCCGGCCACGCCGCTGAAAACGGCGAGGAGAACTCTGGCCGGCTTGGACGTTGGCGAATCCGGCATCCCTGGCTTGAGCGCAACGGCCGCGCTTGCTAGCCCTTCTCTTCTTCTTTGCCGTGAAGCTGCTGCGAGAGGTAGTTCTCGATGCCCATCTCATCAATGGCGTGGAGCTGGCCTTCCAGCCAGTCAATGTGGTGCTCTTCGTCGGACAAGATCTTGTTGAGCAGCTCGCGGGAACCGTTGTCGCCGGCGGCCACGCACAGCTTGATGCCGTCGTTCAGCCGCTTCACCGCGTCATATTCCAGCTGCAGGTCGTTCTGCAGTTGCTGCTTGACGCTGTCGCCGATGTTGATCTTGAAGTAGTCGCTCATGTTGGGGGTGCCATCGAGATAAAGGATGCGCTCGATCAGCACTTCGGCGTGGCCCATCTCCTCGATGGACTCTTTCTTGGCCAGGCCGGCCAGCTTGTAGTAGCCCCAGTTCTCGCACATTTCGGCATGCAGAAAATACTGGTTGATGGCGGTAAGCTCCGCCTTAAGCACCTGCTGCAGCACAGCGATGACTTTGGGATCGCCTTTCACCTTCCGCCTCCTGTTCAGGGCAGCACACCCAAACGTCCAATATATCATTGGCGGATATTTGATATCAGGCTCCCCAGCTCTTGGCCGGCCCCATAAAGACCCAGCTCGGTAGAGACGTTGCTTGCAACGTCTCGCCTTCCGCAAGAAGGCGTCATCCTGAGGACCTTCAGGTCCGAAAGCCTGCCCTGAGCTTGCCGAAGGGGATCTCGCGTGCAGTGTTACGAGTTCCGTCCAACGGTTGCTATTTCCCCCGATAGCTGACGCGCCAGATGGAATTGGACCCGTCATCAGTCACCAGCAGCGAACCATCGGGCGCCACCGTCACGCCCACAGGCCGGCCCCAGGCATCGCCGTTGGGCAACACGAATCCAGTAAGGAAGTCCTGATATTCGCCGCTGGCGTGCCCGCTCTGGTGCAGCGGAATGCGTATCACTTCGTAGCCTGCGCGCGGCGCGCGGTTCCAGGAACCGTGCTCGGCGGCAAAAATGTCGCCGCTAAACTGCGCCGGAAATTGTTTGCCGGTGTAAAACGTGGGTTCCAGCGAAGCGCTGTGCGCCTGGATGAGCACGTCGGGCGTAATCACCTTGCTCTTCAACTCCGGGTGCTTGCCCTTCAGGCGGGGGTCCTGGTTGCCGCCCATGTACCACCAGGGCCAGCCATAGAAGCCGCCCTCCTGCACGTGCGTAATGTAGTCCGGCACCAGGTTATTGCCCAGGGCATCGCGCTCGTTCACCGAGCACCACAACTCGCCGGTCTTGGGATTAACGGCCAGGCCGCCGCCGGGATTGCGAATGCCATAGGCGTAAACGCGCATGCCGGAGCCATCCGGATTAAACTGCAGGATGTTCGCCCGGTTCTTCTCCCCCTTGTGGGTGTCCGGGTCGTCCACATTGGAGCGTGAGCCCACGCCTACGAACATTCTCTTGCCATCCAGCGAGAACTGGATATCGCGCGTCCAGTGCCCGCCCCCGGCAGGCAGATTGGCAATGTGCTGCGGCTTGCCCGTGGCCTTCATGTCGCCATTGTGATATGCGAAGCGCAGAACCGCATCCGTTTGTCCAACGTAAACCCACTGCGGATTGGGGCCGGGCGGATAGAAGTTGATGCCGTAAGGCTGATTCAGCCCGCTGGTGAATACCGACATTTCTTCCGGCCTACCGTCCTTCGTTATGCCGCGAAATATGCGGATGTCGCCGGCCTCACTTTCAGCCACGAAAACGTCGCCATTAGGCGCGGTCCGGATTAGCCGCGGGTTGTTGAGCCCGGTAGCGTAGAGCTCGACCTTGAAACCAGCCGGCGCCTGCGGCCACACGTTGGCCGGGCGCGCCACCACGTCCGGCCCGTTGTCCGCCGAAGGCGTCGCATAAGGCGCCGGCAGGTCCTGCAAAGTGATCTTGCGCACCTTGCCCGGCTGCTCGTAGCGAAAATCGGTGAAAGGCGGCTTGGGCGGCGGGTCTTTGATCGTGCTGTTCATAGCCGTCACCGGCGCCGCAGGCCGGGTCTCTGCCTCCCGCGTCACTGGCGAACCCAGCGACTTCACATAAGTGACGATTTCCCAGCGCTCCTTCCGCGGCACCTTAGCCCACGACGGCATCCCATTCTGCGGACTGCCTTTCGTGACAAACCAGAACACTTCACCCGGCGTGACCGTTTCCAAGGCGCCGTCTACCAGCGAGGGAATATTGCCCGAGCCTTCGGCGTTCTCGCCATGGCAGCGGGCGCAGTAGTGATGAAAGAGTTCGTGGCCGGTGGTAAGAACCTGCTGGTCGGCCGTATACGGATCTTTCAGCCGTTTGGCCGAAACCGGAGCATCATGAAAATTTTTATTTTGAGCAACTAAGGAAGGAATCACTGCAACTGCCAACGTGAAAGCCGCAACGAAGGCCAGCACCGCCCGCGTACCTGTCTTCAATTTTTCCTCCAGGGTAAGAAAGCCCCTCATTGTATTTTGAATGCAATAGCCAGAAAAGGGATTCACCCCAACAGAAGCGTAAAGATACCGGAAGGCGGGGAAAAAGGGGAAGCTGGGCGCGCGGGCGAAACCGCGCGCTCAGCTGGCAGCAAGTTTCAAGTCAGCGCTTGGAATCGCCCACAGCCCGCGGCGGCAGCGGCTCCAGCGCTTGCGCCGGGGGCGGAACCGCATGCTCCTGCGCCTGGTAGCTGGACGCTATGCGCGCGTGCGAAATTGCCAGCGACGCTGCCGACATGTTATTGGGGTGCCGCGTCTCCAGCGCTCCATAGCGGAAGCCGGTGGCAATCACCGTAATCTTGATCTGCTCCTTCATGCTTTCATCCTGCACGGCGCCGAAGATGATGTTGGCTTCATCGTCAGCCGCGCCCTGGATGATCTGGCACGCTTCATTGACCTCTCTCAGGGTCAGCGAACTGGAGCCGGTAATGTTGATCAGCAGCCCGCGCGCGCCGAAGATGCCGCCGTTATCCAGCAGGGGCGAGGAAATCGCGCGTTTGGCAGCTTCTGCCGCACGCCGCTCGCCCGAAGCCATCGCCGTGCCCATCACCGCATAACCCATGCCTTCCATGGTCGTGCGCACGTCGGCAAAGTCGCGGTTGATGATGCCGGGCACTTGGATGATGTCAGATATGCCCTGCACCGCCTGGCGCAGCACATCATCGGCCACGCGGAATGACTCGAAGAAACCTGCGGCGTTGGCCACGCTCAGCAGCTTTTCGTTTGGAATGACGATGACCGTGCCTACTGACTGCATGAGCTCGGCAATGCCCTGCTCCGCCTGCGCCATGCGCCGCTTGCCTTCAAAGCCGAACGGCTTGGTCACCACCGCCACTGTCAGCGCGCCCAGTTCGTTGGCCAGCGAGGCCACGATCGGCGCGGCGCCGGTGCCAGTGCCCCCGCCCAGCCCGGCGGTGACGAACACCATGTCCGCGCCTTCCAGAGAGTCAATCAGCTTGTCGGTATCTTCCAGAGCGGCGCGTCTGCCCACTTCCGGGTTGGCGCCTGCGCCCAGGCCGTTGCTCAGCTTGCTGCCGATCTGAATCTTCACTGGCGCACGCGACAGCCGCAGCGACTGCAGGTCGGTGTTGGCCACCAGAAACTCCACGCCTTCCAGGCGCGCCTCTATCATGCGGTTGACGGCGTTCACGCCGCCTCCGCCTACGCCCACCACCTTAATTTTTGCCGGCGGTTGCGGCCCGTTGTCCATGCCTACCCGAAGTTCCATTACTTTGTCGCTCATAGCCTCTCTTTTCGCGCCCGGAATTGGGTTTCACAACTGCAGCGTAAGTGGTGCAGTTCGTGGGAACAATAAGGTGATACGCGTAGAAGATGGCATCAGGTTGTGGAAAAGGCGGACGCTATTGATGAATGCGCAGACGATGCTCTACCCCGTTCTCGGTTTCGTCCTGTCATCCTGAGCGAGCGCGAGTTGAGCACCGCGAAACCAGCGGAGTCGAAGGACCTTGTGCTTTTTGCCAACTTCCAAGCCGTTCTGCCGGAACACACATTCTGCCCCCAAACAAAAAAGCCCTGGCCGCCGCGGAGCGGCCAGGGCGAGATTAGCTAAGCGATGTTCAAAAGATGAACTTCAAACCCAACTGCAGAATGCGCGGATTGTGCGCGGCTCCGTAGTTGAGGAAATCCGCAGCTTGAGTGGGATCCGGATTGATGCAGGTGGCTCCCGTATTGCCGCTGCAGTCGAACGAGTTGGTGCTGGAACTGTTGTTGCCTCCGATGGAGCCCGCACCCCCCGATATGGGCAGGAACGCCGTGTGGTTGAACACGTTGAACGCTTCCGCCCGGAACTCCAGCGCTATCTGTTCGTGAATCGTGAAGTGCTTGAACAGGGCCATGTCGAAGTTCGTATATGAGCCGTTGCGCAGGAAGTTGCGGCCAATGTTACCGAAGGTAAGAGCAGTCGGCAGGTTGAATGCGGCCGGGTTGTAAGCGTAGGGACCAACCGCGCCGAACCGCACGCCGGGATTTGAGTTCGGGTTCCCAACCAGGTCCACATAGGAGCCAGTCCCGGTGCCGTTACCTACGCCGGCATTGTCGCCAAAAGAACCACCGTTGGTGACGCTGAACGGTGTGCCGGTGGAGGCAGTCACGATCCCTGACCACTGCCATCCCCCTAACACGGCATGGGTTAGGCCCGAGCCCCGGAAGAACGGCAGGTCATACACGTAACCGACGTTGAGCACGTGCCGCTGGTCAAAGTTGGAACTGGCCCGGTTCGCGCCCGGATTGTAGGTGTTTACGAACTGCGTGTCGTAGCGGTCAGATCCATCGTCAATGGAGTGAGCGTAGGTGTAGGCCACGTTCAGCTGCAGTCCACCCATGCTGTGCCGCAACCCGAACTGCAGGGCATGATAAATCGAGCTCGCCGCATCCTGCAGACCATCAACGTTGCTATAACCGAGAAATTGGCGGAAGGCGTCAGCGGTGACGTTCCCGCAAGCGATGTTGAGGTTGAGGGCGGCCTGCCCTGTTACGGCCACGCCGCTGGGCGTGGTCAGAGTTGAGCACACATTGCTGTCTATTACCTCGCCCGGCTTGAAGGGGTTGGCCGACGCCGCCACCGGATACAACTGGTTAAAATTCACCACCCTGGTCAGATGCGTGCCTTTGCTGCCGACATACGACAGAGAAGCGACCGTGTTTTTGACGATCTCGTGCTGCACATCCAGGTGCCACTGTTGCACGTACGGCCACTGCACTTTCGTCGGAATCGAGTTTACGTTCAGCGGGAACAGGGGATTGGTGGCAGTTGGTCCAGCGGTGACGACTCCGTTGTAGCCGGTGGTAAGTTGTGCGCCTCCCGCTCCAAAAGTACTCCCGATGTTGCTCTGAGTAGCTGCCAGTACTCCAGGCGGCGAGTTCTCCAGCGACTCCGTATTGGCTTCGTTGCCGTTGGTCGCCTCCCAGAAGATGCCGTAACCTCCTCGGATCGCCCATCTGCCATCCCCGAACGGGTCATAGGCAAAACCGACACGGGGAGCAGGATTAAACAGGTGGCCCTGCATGCAACCGGCGGGCACCCCTTTGGTGACGCCGCAACGCACGATGCCGTTAAAGGGATTCGCATTGGGGAATGGTGTGCCCGGCCCGTAGATCAGAGCGCCGCTCACGGGATCAACCCCGGGAGCTGCGGCGGGGTTGAAAAATGCCGGGTCGAAGTTGTAAGCGTTGTGATACTTCTCCCGGTAAGTTCCGAACATGCTGACGCGCATGCCGAGGTTCAGCGTCAGCTTGTCTGTAACCCGCCAGTCGTCCTGGAAGTAAGGCTCTATGAGCTTTTCCCGGTTGTAGTACTTCTCAAAATGGTTTTGCTGGCCGAAGCTGGCGATATTGCCCATCAGCAGGTCGGCAAAGGGATTTCCGCTGCTCACCGTCTTGTTGCTGCCGTCGAAGGTTATATAACCAGGAACGCTGCCCGCGCCCAGTTCGCCGCCCAGTTCATTCTTCTGCCGGAAAGCAGCGAATGCTCCGAACTGCAGGTTGTGACGGCTTACAATCTTGGTCACGTTGTCGCGCAGCGTGTACGTCGGGTTGGAATTGTAAGTGCCGTTGGGAATGTAACCAGGATCCTCGCCGAACTTGAACTGGGAAGAGGAGTTCACCAGGTCAATTCCGGGAATGACCTCGGTAGGGCCAAACAGCGTGCCCATCGTCAGGCTGGCGGGACGCTTCCACGCATTGGGATCGGGGAATCCAGTGTTGAACAGAATGATGTGGTCCGTGGTGTAACTGACCACAAACTCATTCAGCAGTGTGGGTGAAGCTGTGGCGTTTAAGCGTGCTACCAGGCTGACCCCCGGCCCATCGAAATTGGTGCCGATGTTGGGAAAATCACCGACATTGGTCCACAGGGGAGTGGCTGTCTGCGTATTCCACGAATCGTGAATGTAGTGGAAGCTGAGACGCACTTTGGAAGAGAAATTTTGGTCAATGCGCAGCAGTTCTTCGCGCCAGTTCGTCGGCTGAATGGGCGAAAGCACGAAGCCATTGGCTCCAGAATTGGGGGCCGGAATCAACGCATTTTCCAACGCCACACCATTGGGGTTAAGCGGAATGAGGTTGTTCGGGAAGTAGCTCGCCACACCGTTCACGGTGTAGTGGGGACATTGGGGGAATGCTTTACTCACCGCAGTTGGAGTGGCAGGGCAGACATCCGAAAAGTTGCCGCCACGCTCCAGTAAAGTGGGTACCTCGCGGTTGAAGTTAGTCCCAGGCACACGGTCCTTGCGCCATTCCTGCGACCAGAAGAAGAAAGTCTTGTCCTTGCCTGTGTTGTATACACCCGGAATGTAAACCGGCCCGCCGATGGTGTAGCCGTAGTCGTTCTTCCGGTAGGGAGGCACCGTCTGCTGGAAGTAGTTGCGGGCGTTAAACGCGTCGTTGCGTACGAATTCGTAGACGTCACCATGGAAAGAGTTCGTGCCGGACTTAATCTCGGTTTCTACGGTGCCTGACCCATTGCGGCCGTATTGCGCGCCATAATTGGAGGTCAGAACCCGCGTCTCTCCGATGGCATCAATGCTAGGATAAACGTTCAGCGTGGAGTTGCTGCCGTTATCCATGTTGTCGCCGCCGTCCAGTTCCCAGTTGTTGTACTCGACGCGCCCGCCGTTCATGCTGAAGCTGACGTTGCCATAAACGCCGACCGTGCCCTCATCCTGCCCCGTCTGGTTGCTTACACCCGGCACCAGCGTCACCAGCTGAGTAAAGTTGCGCCCGTTCAGCTGCAACTGCGTGATCTCTTTGCCCGTCACTGTCCCTGCCAGATCCGAGGACTGGGTTTCCGGCGCCACACTCGTTCCTTGCACCGTTATCTCGGTGGCAGTCGCGCCCACCTGCAGCGTGGCGTCTTGGCGCAGCTTCTGGCCCACGCGCAGGGCGATGCCCTTGGTTTGGAATTTTTTGAACCCGGGTGCCTCGACGCTCATGTCATAGGTGCCGCCCGGCAGGCCGCCGACCAGCCAGTCACCGCTGGAATTGCTCACCGTCGGGCGATTAATTCCTTGGGTCGCATTGCTTACCGTCACCTTGGCATTGGGAACGGCTGCCCCTGAGGAATCATGCACTGTGCCCGTCAGTTGGCCGGTGTCCTGTGCGAACACGGTCAAGGAGAAGAAGAAGAGAACCGCGAATACCGTCGCAACCCACCGCAGATGTGCTTTCATGCCAAGACTCCGTTACGGCGCTAAACGCCGGAATGAAAGGGCCGTCTTGCACCCGGGACACTAATTCCCATTTTGGGTTGGCAATCCGCAAGCCAATACAAAGCCGACCAGTGACGTTGTGGGGAATTGCAACTACAGCCTTGTGCATCAATAAGTTGGCGTTACAAGCGCGGCAGGGCTGGCCGAACTAATACAAAACTACTATCCATGTTTTCATAACATAATCAACCGACATATGATTTATGGGAGAGCACCTGAAGGGCGGTGTGGAATCACAGCTTCTATCCGCCACTCGCCGAAGATCAGGGATTGCTGCCCAACACCACCAATAGATCTAGTCGGGGTAGGGCTCACCTCTGCGGGCGATCCGAATCCAGTGGTCGGCGAATTTGAAGTAAATCCCTGGAATCTCCACCTTGGGCATATGGCAGCTTACGCAGTTGCTGGAACCCACCGGGCAAGCACGACCGGGACGGTCGGCAGTCGGTGTCAACCCCTTCGTGACATGGCAGTTAAGACAATGGGCGTCATAGGTGGCGGCATCCTGTACTAACGGCTTGTGGGGATCGTGACAATTCAAGCAGGTGATGCGCACCCTGTGGTTGCGGAAGCAGTCGCTTCTTTCCAGCCGGTAGGCCTGCAAGCGCACATTGAAGGCCCCTCGCGCGTTCTGCAAAATGGTGTCCCATAACGTGCGGTGGCAGGCGCCGCAGAATTCCACCTGGTCCAGCGAATTGAGCTGAGCAGGATTGAATATTGACTTGGTGCCCTGCTCTATGTCCCCCGCCTTCATCGCCGCAACGTGTTTGGCCCCCGGTCCATGGCACGCCTCACAAGTGACCCCTGGAATAAGTTGGTCGGGATCGAAGCGGTTGCTCGTAGTTGAGGCCGTGGTGTGGCACCCGAAGCAGGCTTGTCCCTCGGGGGTCTCAATGCGCCGGCCCTGAGCGTCTGCCAGGTTCAGACCAGCCTCCGATCCCAGTGCAAACCCCAGCTTTTTCAAACCGCCAAAGTAGCTGACGCTGCCCTCGTAGAATGCGCCATCTTTTTCATAGAGATAGGCTTGCCCGACCTTGCCCAACCCGAATTCCCAAAGTAGCGGAACCGAAACCGAGCGGGCCCCGTCAGCCACTGAATAGATTGCACTTCCGTCCCTTTCCTCAATGCTGTAGTTGTAATTGCCGGAATGGAAGCTCAGGCGCCCGTAAAGCTTCAGGATGTCGGAGTCGGCGGGAGCGGTAGCGGCCCGCGCCATGGCCGTGGTCTTCTGCGCAGCAGCACGGGCTGCGTGGCATTGCGCGCACACCGCTGAACCTACGTATTGATCGCGCGCCGGCGTGCCTTTCGTGGGCCACCAGGAACTGAATTGCACCCGGTCCTGCGTGGCCATCATCCCCTGCAACTGCGCCCATAATAGAGACGAAGCTGCCAGCCAAAAGAACACGAAGAACCGTAGGCTCCGTTTGCCCAGAGCGCGCAGGATCAGGATTACGATACGGGCCATCATTACCTCAGGACGCGGCCGGCGTTATCTCCCTGTAACGCCGGCCACCTGACCCGACTGCCCTTTGGCGCTGTGGTTACAAAACCTAGTATTCTTTCCCCTGGTTCTTAGCCCACCATGCTGGCCCTTATCCTTTTGCTGGCCCTAAGTCCTCCGACTCTCGGATTACCTGCTTCTGGTCTGTCATTCACCCCGGAGGAACGTGCGAGCGACATTCGTGCCGCATACGTGCGAGGCGAAAAGGCCCTTCAGGCCGGCGACTTGAACGCCGCTGAAAAGGCATTCCAGGAAGTGCTTGCCCGCCAGCCCAACGATCCCGGCGCGAACGCGAACCTTGGGGTCATCTATATGCGGCGCCAGCAGTGGCCCACCGCACTCCACTATTTGAAAGCGGCCGAGCGCCTCGCGCCCAACCTGGCCGGTATCCGCTTGAACCTTGGACTGGTCTACTACCGGCAAAGCCAATATTCCAAAGCCATTCCGCCCTTCGCCTCGGTGGTGCGCCAGGAGCCTAAGTTGTTGCAGCCGCGCTACCTGCTGGGGCTGTGCTACTTCTTCACTGGAGATTACGCCCGCACGGTGACGACGCTTGAGCCCGTCTGGCAACAGGAGACTTACAACCTCAACTACCTCTATGTGTTGGGCATCGCCGCGCACAATGCCAAGCGCAATGAGTTGGAGCAGCGAGCCCTAGGCCGGCTGGTGGAAATTGGCGGCGATACTCCCGAGTTCCACCTGATTATGGGTAAGGCCCATCTCAATCGCCAGGAAGACGACGAAGCCATCCAGGAACTGAACAAAGCGGCGCAGGGCGACCCCAAGCTGCCCTTTGTTCACTACAACTTAGGCATGGCTTACATGCACAAGCAAGCCTATGAGCAGGCGCGGGATGAATTCCTCAAGGACATCGCCGTCGAGTCCGACGTTGCCCTCAATTACGACCAACTCGGCCGAGCCTACGTGCAACTTGGCCAGGATGGTCCTGCGGAGGAGAACTTTCAGAAAGCTGTGAAGCTCGACCCCCGCCTGTCCACGTCTTATCTGGGTCTAGCCGGCATTTACCAGAAGCAGGAGAAGTATCCGGAAGCATTAAGTGCCTTGGACGCCGCCGAGAGACTGGCGCCGCAAGCCGCTCGAATTCATTACTTGAAAGGCCAGGTGCTGCGGCGCATGGGCAAGCTGCAGCAAGCCAAGCTGGAACTGGATACCGCCACCCGGCTGATGAACGCCTTGCGCAACAAGCGGGAACAGCAGCTGCAAGGTACGCCAGATCCGCAACTGGCTAAAGAGCCGCCGCAGTAGGACGCGGGCGAGGGCGCCCGCGCCATAAAA
This sequence comes from Terriglobales bacterium, assembly GCA_035280085.1. GTDB lineage: Bacteria > Acidobacteriota > Terriglobia > Terriglobales > Acidobacteriaceae > JAICWP01. Next base: position 364 of record DATEGM010000120.1, on the reverse strand, counting down.
TCAAGCCGCGGCGATACGGCGGATCAAATCCTCCTGCTGGCCCTTGCTTTCGGCGCCGATGGTGAAAGCATCGAGCACGCCCAGGGACAAAGCGTACTTGAGCGCCTGGTCCTGACGCTTGCTCAGGTCGCCCTGGCCCAGAATCTTCATGCCCACAATGCCTTTGCCTGCTGTCTTCATTGTGCGCAGCACGCTGAGAACAGTTTCGGGCTCTGCATCCATATGTGAGCCGATGGGATTGATGCGCACCAGGTCCACCTCCACCCACGACGACTGCGCGGCCGCGCGCAGCGCTCCAATGGTGTGGCAGGAGCAACCGTGGGCGCGGATGATCCCCTTCTCTTTCGCCTCCGAGAGCACGTCC